>JAHIVC010000085.1 GCA_018816945.1 Bacteroidota bacterium
AAATAATGAATGTTTATTGACAATCAACAAAACAATTAATAAACAAGAATTAGAGTTGGAATTAAATGGATTTATGTACAGATATAACTATCAAAGAAGGCATTCTGCTTTAAATTATAATACCACTTTAGATAAACTGAAAAAAATCGTTAATTTGTTACCCGAATTATGAAGTATGACACTGCGGCAGGCAGGTGCTCGATTTGACTAGTAATTATTCACTTTGGTATTTTAGACAGTCCTATAATTAATGAAGCTGATGAATAAAAAATGGCAAACAGCGAAATATGTAATCTCAGATTTGATATCTGTTATTCTTTGCTGGCATTTTTTTTATTCATATTTTATTTTAAACAATACGCAGAGTGAGTTTTCATCATTCTTTTCATTAATCCAAAATTCCAACTATCTATATGGCTTAATTGGGTTTTCATTGATCTGGCTATTTCTATATACCATCATCGGTAATTACAGAAGAATATATCGTAAATCGAGATTAAGCGAATTGGGCCAGAGTTTAATTGTATCATTTATTTGGACATTCGCCTTACTTTTTTATTTTGATAATTTACCAATAGGAGCTAAATATCAGCCTACATTTATTTTGTTTTTAACACTTTGGTTGATATTTCTTGCGGTTAATTTTTTGCCCCGATTTTTTATTACCTCAATTACAGCCCATAAAATTCATAAACGTAAGATTGGGTTTAAAACCATCATAGTCGGTAATAATGGAAATGCGATTGAAATATATAAGGCACTTGAGAATCAAGAAAAATCAACCGGGAACATCATTGTTGGCTTTGTAAATGTAAAACAGGATATTGCATATAAAATAGAAGAATACACCCCTCATCTGGGAAATTATAAAGAACTGAATGAGATTATAAAAAAATACAATATTGAAGAAATTATTATCGCTATTGAAAGAAATGAGCAGGAAACAGTTGATAATATTATTTCCATCATCGAGGATGCTGATATTATAATTAAAATTATTCCCGTCATGCAGGATTTCTTGATTGGTGCAGTCAGGGTTTCTTCCATTTTTAATGCGCCATTGATTCAGATTTCCCCTATCTTGATGCCTGCTTGGCAGCAGTCAATCAAAAGAATATTTGATATCGTAGTCTCAATTTTGGCAATGGTTTTATTAATTCCTGTTTATATGTTTGCTGCCATTGGTGTAAAAATTTCTTCTAAAGGGCCAATTATATATTCTCAGGAACGAATTGGTTATAAGGGTCGTCCGTTTATAATGCGTAAATTCAGATCCATGTATCATGATGCTGAAAAAGACGGGCCACAACTTTCAAGTAAGATGGATAGCAGAATAACCAATTTTGGACGCTTTATTCGAAAAGTCCGAATTGATGAAATTCCTCAATTTTTCTCTGTTATTAAAGGAGAAATGTCGATTGTTGGCCCTCGTCCAGAAAGGCAATTTTATATTGATAAAATTATGGAGCGTTCGCCTCACTATCGTTTATTAATGAAAGTGCGACCGGGGATTACGTCTTGGGGGCAGGTCGAGTATGGGTACGCCTCAACGGTTGATGAAATGATTGAAAGATTGAAATATGATATCTTGTATATTGAAAATATGTCCTTAGCCGTTGACTTTCGGATATTAATTTATACGATATTGATTGTATTTCAGGGCAGAGGAAAATGAGAAGTGTTAAATGCTGCCATTTTCTATCATCATCACGATAAGTTCAATTAAGCTGTCCTCGCCTCTAGGGTCATATTTTTCTTTCAAATCATAACCAAATATTCGGGCAAATGCTTGATAAAAGAAAGCGGTAAAACCACCCCTGAGCTCTTTAACCAATTCAAAAGAACAATTTCCTGTTTCACGATCAATAAGCTTTATGAGAATTTTTCCTTGCGAAAAAGTCAACTGTTTTAAATCCTCGCCAAACTCATCCTTTAATTCTTGTTCGGCACGCTTTAGGATTTTTTTTTGTTCTTTCTCATCAGGAGTTTGTAAAAGAATATCGTTATATTCCTTCAGTTTTAAACCGGCAATCTTGGCATATGGATAAACTTTTTTAACATTTCTTATGAATCGGGTCATCTGCCGAAATTCATTTTTTTCAACAATTCGGTATGCCGATACATTAACTTCTTTTAGTTGAACAACAGGAATGGTATCTCCATTAACTATTTTCGCATAAGAAACTACTTTTTTATCTTGAGCCATTACCTGGCTCAAGTTAATTAGGACAAAAAATAGTATTAGGATATGTTTTCTCATGACTAGATCAAATCAATATTTGTGCCAACGGAAGATTTCTTTCTGTTATTAATTGAGATGTGAAAATACGAATGAGTCAGATTGAAAAAAATAACAGGGTCAAGCCACTTTTAATTTTGATAGATTGGCCTTTACAAATTGTTGTTTTGCGTAAGAAAGACTAACATTCAAACTTTTCACTGATTTCTTTGAAGGTAATTCAAACATAGCATCCGTTAATATTGCCTCTACTATAGAACGCAAACCCCTCGCTCCTAACTTAAATTCAATTGACTTATCAACAATAAAATCAAGAACTTCTTTATCAAAAGAAAGTTTGATGTCATCCATCTCAAATAATTTCACAAATTGTTTAACCAGTGCATTTTTGGGCTCGGTCAAAATTAGTCGGAGCGTGGCTCTCTCGAGCGGGTTTAAATGTGAAAGTACTGGTAACCTTCCAACAATTTCCGGAATAAGTCCAAATTTTTTAATGTCAGAAGGTGAAATGTACTGGAGTATCCGCTCTTTGTCAATATTGTCTTTTTCTTTGTCGGAACCATAGCCAATCATATTGGTATTTAAACGGGATCCAATAATTTTGTCGATTCCATGAAATGCGCCTCCGGCGATGAATAAAATATTTGTAGTGTCAATTTTAATCATTTTTTGCTCAGGGTGTTTTCTGCCACCTTGTGGAGGAACATTCACTTCCGAACCTTCAAGTAGTTTTAATAAAGCTTGTTGAACTCCTTCTCCCGAAACATCTCTGGTTATAGAAGGATTGTCGCTTTTTCGAGCTATTTTGTCAATCTCATCAATAAAAACGATGCCTTTTTCAGCAGCAGAAACATTGTAGTCGGCCACTTGAAGTAAACGAGTGAGTACATTTTCCACATCTTCTCCTACATATCCGGCTTCAGTTAATACTGTGGCGTCAGCAATGCAAAATGGAACATCCAGGAATTTGGCAATGGTTCTGGCCAAAAGCGTTTTTCCTGTTCCGGTATCTCCAACAATGAGGATGTTTGATTTTTCAATCTCAACTTCATCAATTTCGTCAACGGGTTGGGTAATCCTTTTATAATGGTTGTAAACTGCTACAGATAGGACTTTCTTTGCTTCGTCCTGTCCGATAACATATTTATCCAAATGAGCTTTAATTGCACTAGGTTTGCTAAGTTTAATCTCCGATAATTGATCATATTCTTTAGTAGAAAACTCCTCTCTAACGATCATCTGTGCTTGCTCAACACAATGATTGCAAATATGAGCATTCATACCTGCGATCAGAATTCCGCTTTCTTCTTTAAGTCTACCGCAAAACGAACATTTATCAGGCGAATGTTTAGCCATAATTAAATTTTCTTAGTTTTTGTTCTTAATCAATACTTCATCAATCATCCCATATTCCTTTGCTTCATCTGCAGTCATCCAATAATCACGATCCGAATCTTTCCAAATTTTGGCATATTTCTGACCACTATGCTTAGCAATGATATCGTACAATTCCTTTTTAAGCTTTTGAATTTCCCTTGCTGTAATTTCAATATCCGAAGCTTGCCCTTCTGCGCCACCCATCGGTTGATGAATTAAAATACGAGAGTGTTTTAAGGCTGTTCGTTTGCCTTTTTCGCCGGCACATAATAATACAGCTCCCATCGATGCTGCCATTCCGGTACAAATAGTTGCAATGTTAGATGAAATATACTGCATGGTGTCGTAAATGCCTAATCCGGCATAAACTGATCCCCCGGGTGTGTTAAGATAAATCTGGATGTCTTTTTTCGCATCAACAGATTCGAGAAATAATAACTGAGCTTGAATGATGTTGGCAACATAATCGTTAATTGGAACTCCCAGAAAAATGATCCTGTCCATCATCAACCTTGAAAAAACATCCATGGTGGCAATGTTCATTTGGCGTTCTTCAATGATGGTAGGAGAGATATAATTGCCATAAACAGAAGTATATCTTTCTAATGTAAGGCTGCTTATTCCGCGTTCTTTGAGCGCGTATTTTTTAAATTCGTTGGAATCCATAATCAATTTCTTATTTAATTTGTGTTGCTAATTTAACAAATTCTTCGTAATTGACTTCTTTCTTTACTTGCTTAATGTTCGATTTAAAGAAATCCAGAAGTTTTTTATCATAAAGCTGATCGTAAATTTTTCTGACTTCCTCCTTGTTTTCCATGATAGAATTAACGATGGTATTCATGCGTTCGTCATTTTCTTCAGAACTTGTCATGGTCATATTCATGAAATAACCTTTGATGTGATTTCTCACCTCTTCTTCTTTAACCTCTATACTATGTCCTTTAACAATTTTACTCTCGATCAACTGCCATTTTAATGATTTTATATAGCTATCGTATTGAAGTTCTAATTGTTCCGGCGTGACTTTACCCTGGTTATTTTCAAGCAACCATCTTTTCAGAAATTCATCAGGTACCGAAATATCTGCTTTTTCAATCAACATTTCAACCGCGTTGTTCATAAACTGACGATCGCTTTCTGACTGGAATGAGGTTTCAGCATCTTTTTTGATTCTTTCTTTCAACTGCTTTTCGTCCTCAATTTTATCCTGAGGATAAACTAATTTGAAAAAATCTTCATTCAGTTCAGCAAGTTCTGTTCTGTCGATTTCAGTAATGGTTAATTGAATGTCGTTTTTAAAATCTGCTGCTTCAGCGGTGTTTAACCCAAGTAAGGCTGCCACTTCAATATCACTTTTAAGTGCCTTAGCAGGATTAAAGATAATTTGATCGCCTTTTTTGGCACCAACAAATTTAGTCAAGGCAGTTTTTAATTTAATATTTTCGAGTTTTAGTTGAGATGAACCTTTTAATCCCCCTTCTATCACTATTCCTTTTGTATCAACTTCAACAAAATCACCAAATAATTTATCTGATTCTTCTGCGGTTTCAGGTTTGCTTGTTTTTCCGTTTCGACCTCTTAAGTCTGATAGATATTTGTTTACGATATCTTCATCGGCTTTAATATTATAATAATTCACTTTGAATTTATCATCGAGGCTGATTTCAAATTGAGGAGTCAAGCCGATATCAAAAAAGAACTCAAATTTTTCTTGAGTGTCAAAATTCAATTCAGTGGTTTTTTCTGTATTCGGCAAAGGATAACCTAAAATGTCAATTTTATTATCAATGATATACTGGTTGAGCGAATCAGAAATAAGTTTATTAACCTCTTCTGCTAAAACAGATTTCCCATACAATTTATTTATCATACCAAAAGGAACCTTTCCGGGACGAAATCCGGGGACATTGGCTTTTTTCTGATAATCTTTTAATAAGGTCTTAACTTTTTCCTGATAATCTTCTTTTAAGAGTTCAATCTTAATGATTGCTGTAAGATCGCTTGTGTTTTCCTGAGTAATGTTCATTGAAAATTTGTTTTTGAAATTGGAGGTGCAAAGATAAATATAAAAATGATGCTGATTGACTTTCAAATATTAAAAAAACCTTAGTGCCTTTTGGGACTAAGGTTTTTGATGTTGTGCGGATGAAGGGACTCGAACCCCCACGCCTCTCGGCACTAGATCCTAAGTCTAGCGCGGCTACCAATTACGCCACATCCGCATAGGTGGTCATTTTTTTGGTCTGCAAATGTAATATTTTTTTATTGAAAAAAAACTAATTTATTTCTGAATAATTAATGAATGATTTTGGATTGGAATTGTGTTTGTAAATTAGGCCCTAATCACTCAAGTTTCGCATATTATTTTTTTGAGCTCATATCTGATAGTCAATGAAATATAATTTAATTTTGACCTTTGTGTCACTTTGTGGCTTCTTTGTGGTTCTTAGTGGCATAGCTAATAAGTTGTTACACAGAGCTGCACAAAGAAGTCACAGAGATACACAAAGAGGATTTTTGAACAGGAATGGAATCTTTATTTAACTGTATATCAATGGTATTGATGTTCAATAAAAATTTAATTATTTGATTTTCACTAAATAGGTTTAACTGCGAAACTTGAGTTAATCATTTTTGCTTTTGATTCGGACATCCAATGCTTCACGCAAACTATTTCCTAGTAACATGAAAGCTAAAACCATCAACATGATTGCAATACCGGGCAATATTGCAAGGTAAGCAGAGTCCAAAATGATGTAGGCATAATTCTCTTTAATCATTGTTCCCCACGAAGGCATGGGTGGTTGTACGCCGATCCCCAGAAAACTTAATCCGGCTTCTATTAAAATTGCTGAGGCAAAATTGGCAGCTGAAATAACAATGATCGGACTCATAATATTGGGCAGGATATGATTGAAGATGATCCGGAAATTAGTAAACCCCAGGGCCCTTCCGGCCTCAACAAATTCTTTCTCTCTGATGGTGAGTATTTGCCCACGAACAATGCGGGCTACCTCAACCCACATGGTTAGTCCAACTGCGATGAAGACTTGCCAGAATCCTCTTCCCAATGCAAATGTAATGGCTATGACTAACAATAATGTTGGGATGGACCATACTACATTGATGAGCCAAACAATGAGATGATCGACCCATGAACGGAAAAATCCGGCCAATGAGCCCAATAAAATTCCAATAATCAAGGCGATAGAAACCGAAATGAACCCAACTGATAAGCTGACTCTTGCACCAATCATCAAACGACTTAGATAATCTCTGCCATAACGATCTGAACCTAAGATAAATATTTTTCGTTTCAGATTTTCGTTAACAATTAAATTTTGTAATTCTGCAATTGTCCTGTTTTTGAAAACCGAATCAACTGTTAAATATGAAACAGTTTGTTCCGATTCATTATAAGAATAGGTATCCGGTAAAATTGCATCATAAACGTCGGCTAATAAATAAAAATATTCCTGTAAATCACCTATCAAGTCTTGGGTGTATTCATCAGTAATAATTTGATCAGCTTCAAATCGATAGTTGGAGTAAGAAATGGCATCATGATTTGTTGATTGACCAAAAAGCATTCGATTGAAGATGTTATTTCTTTTATATGTTTTATTTTGGGTGATTAGCAAAATATTTACACTGGTTCCTGGTTTTAGTGCTGCTAATTCCAATGATTGTGCATTTGCAAAAGGGGTTGAGTCGGGTGTTATAAGATATCCAAGGATACTTATGAGTAAGATGAGCAAGATAAATATCATCGAACCTATCCCAATTTTATTTTGTAATAGTTTCTTCCATGCTAATTTAGACAGGGAAGTTCCTGATATGTATTCTCTTTTTTGAAATAACATTTTTTGAATAAAACGATTAATACAAATGTAGTTAAAAGGGCGGTTTAGGGTGTTTTATTGATAAAAAAATTGAATTAATTATTTTAATAAATGAAAATTATTATTGTATATTTGCACTCCTAAAAATGGTGATTGTAGCTCAGCTGGTTAGAGCACTGGATTGTGGTTCCGGGGGTCGTGGGTTCGAGTCCCATCATTCACCCAAGATTAAGAGAGTTCAATTTTGAGCTCTCTTTTTTATTCGTGAAACTCAGATTTCAAAAACAGCCTGTCCTGCAGTTTGTGCGGGATAGTGAATTGAAATCTGTAAGATGAACGAATCCCGATAGCGCAGCGTATCGGGATAAATGAGTTTAAAATGTCTGCGGATGGGATGTACTCCGATGCTTGCATCGTCAATAAAAAGAATTTCCAAATTGATACCTCGTCAGCTTGCTGCTAGGCAGTTCATTTTTTAATGGGACGAGAAGCCTGTCCGCCGGAGCTGCCGAAGGCAGAGAAGGAGGAAGTCCCATCATTCACCCAAGAGTAAGAGGGTTCAATTTTGAACTCTCTTTTTTATTTGATATAATTTATGGTTATCGAAACTCTCATTAAAGTCAGTATATGAATTTATTACAGAATTTTTGATAGTTCAACAAAACCTTATTTTTTTAAATTTTGAAATTATTTTTCCATAATAGGGTTACCTTTTGTGGTTTTATGGAATTAACTACAAAACTTAAAGATTAAATATCATGGCTTTCAATTACTATTTAGACAACGTAGGGTTCATCTCAAGAAATAGCATCAAGGAAATTATAAATAATCCGGAATATGGTTTTACAGGCTTTATGAGGAGAAACAGCGGAGAACCCGGAGCTTTTTGCTTCATTTCTTATCAACGAAAAACACTCAAACTTGATGTGATAACTCAATAGACCTAACATACTTACTTAGCAAAAAAAACCCGCCTATTCAGCGGGTTTTTTTTATTTAATCTTACTTTCAAATTTAGATTTAAAAACTTCCCATTTTTCTGATAAAAATTTATCTTCTGCAAAAAAGTGAACGATTGGATCAAAGTCCTTAGCCTCCATATAACCCGGAACAATGGTGATTAATTCCGATTTTTTATTCATAAAAACATAGGATGGGTATGACATCTGTCCGTTCAGCAATGCTTGAGCAAGCTGATGTGTTGGTCGGCCCCCTACGCCTTCATTGATAAATTTAGTGCCTTTAAACTCCACGGGTTCTTTTCCTTCAGCATTAAATTTAACGGCATAAAAATGTTCGTTCATGTATTCGGCTATATTCGGGTGAGAAAAAGTATTGGCATCCATCTTTTTGCACCATCCGCACCAATCAGTGTATACGTCGATAAATATTTTCTTTGGATTTTCGGTTTGAAGTTTAATTGCTTCTTCGAATGAATACCATTTAATTTTTTTATTGTCCAGATTTTGGGCGTAAATATTTACTGCAAAAAATAGGATGAATGTGAATGCGATTAGTTTTTTCATTTTAGCTGTTTTAGTTATGATTCGCGTGATCTGTCTATCTCCCGTTTCGAATCTTTTTGTTTTAAAGTTTCCCTTTTATCGTAAGTGTGTTTTCCTTTAGCCAGAGCAATTTCGAGCTTTGCCAAACCTCTGTCGTTTATAAATAATGAAACAGGAATAATGGTAAAGCCTTTTTCTTTCACTTTGGTGGAAAGTTTTTTTAACTCACGTTTATTCATTAATAATTTGCGATCTCGTTTTGGCTCATGATTGTTATAGGTTCCGAAAGAATATTCTGCAATGTGCATGTTTCGTACATAAAGTTCCAAATCATTGAAAGTACAATAAGCATCGGCAAGATTAGCTTTTCCCTCTCTGATCGATTTTATTTCGGTTCCGGTTAATTGAATTCCCGCAACAATTCGTTCAACCAGAAAGTATTCGAAACTGGCTCGCCTATTTTTAATCTTTATTGTATTATTCATTACCGTAAACTTGAAGCAAAGATAGTATTTATCGGATTTGTAAAATGCTAAAAAGGTGTTAAAAAACCCGATACCATTTTCATGGTACCGGGTTTTTTCTAAAGATTGTTGTAATGCTGATAATTCGATTTACTTAATATCACCTAATATTAAGGGCATCCCGTTTTTGCTATTTCCTATAACAACAATTTTTGTATTGGTCGATTCTGACAGTCTGAGGGTTGCTTCAATTCCTTTATCCATTAAAATTTTATCTGTAATACTTGCACTAAGAACCCTATTTGCAGTAGCCTTTCCTTCTGCTTCTATCCTCTGTCTTTCGGCCTCTTTCTGAGCAATCTGTAGTTTAAATTCATACTCTAATGATTCCTGCTCCTGCTTTAATTTTCCTTCAATGGCACTTTTGATTGTTGGTGGTAAAATGATTGAACGGATTAAAATCTGGTTTAACTGAACGTGTTTGCCATCTAATAGTTTTTTTGTTTCAATATAAATTTCATCCTGTATTACATCTCTTTTTGATGAATAAATTTGTTCAGGGGTATAACGACCAATTACACTTCGAGCCGAGGAACGTAAGGCTGGAATAACAACCCTGTTCAAATAATCGGTTCCTATATTTCCGTGCAAAAATCCCAATTCATTGTGCAATGGAAGATACCATGCCGATACATCAACCCTGATCTCTAGGCCGTTAGAGGATAGTACGTTGAGTTCTTCTGCAATCTCTTGTTGACGGGTTTCATAAATTATCATTTTGTTCCATGGTGATATTAAATGAAATCCTTCTCCATAAGTATTTTTCGTATCAATTCCTCCACTAAAAACACGGAAGAGGACTCCGCCGTGACCTGCATCGATATTGACTATCATTTTGCTTCCGAATACCATTAGCAGGATAACTGCAACCACGATGATCCCAACGGGGATAATTTTTTTTAAATTAATTTCTTCTTGTTGTGCCATAATATTTTAATTTATTGGTTAATATTTGATTTAAAGGTGAGCATGCACAAATTTACTAAATATTAATGAGTGTATTACATTTAATCGAACCCTGCCTTTAAAACTTCAGTGATAGGCCAGCCATAAAGTTAATTCCGGCCTGAGGAAAATAACCATCCATTGCATATTCTGCACCATCATAAAAATAACGATAAACCCAGGCATTGCTCTCGTATTTTTCATCAAAGATATTATTGACCATCAGTCGTGCGGTAATCCCTTTCATGAATTTTGTTTTAAATTCATATTCAAAATGAAGATTATTAATGAAATATGGGTCAAGGCATCTGGCAATATTCGCTGTATTATCAATATATTGTCGGCTAACATACTTTGAAATAAAACGAACTTGAAAAGCATCACTGGCTTTCAAACTAATTGTTGAACCTGCAACAATTGAAGGAGAAAAAGACAAATTAGAATTTCCATGATTCTCTGGAATCTGGGAGTAGGGTGGACTCCAATTATCAACATACGAAGTGAAATCTTTTATTTTATTTTCACTCAATGTAGCATTGAACTCCCAATTTATTTTTGAACTGATTTGAACACCTCCACTAATTTCGATCCCTGCACGATAGCTTTTGTCAACATTGGTTAAAATAGCAGCACCCACATCATTTATCTCTCCGGTTAATACTAGTTGATCATTGTAATTCATGAAATAAAAACTAGCATTAACCGATATTTTAGGTGTTTTATAGGCATAGCCCAATTCCCAATCGAGCAATCGTTCACTCCTGGGCTGATGGTTGACATCTGCATCGCGGTAATCGCTGCGACTTGGCTCCCGGTTTGAAATGGCGAATGAAGTATAAAGACTATGCTGTTTGTCAATTTCATAAAACAAGCCTGCTTTCGGGTTGAAGAAATTAAATTGATTTGATTGAGAGATATCCCGTAGGTCGTCATGAATGCCATTGATGTCGTAATTAATATTTCTAAACTGGATATCCCCGTAAAGATTTATTTTCTCACTAACTTGAAGAGTCGCTTTCCCAAATATATTAAAATCTGTTTTGTCTCCGGTATTCGAATACCAACGATGCCTGTAATCAGCATTGCTTGCAAATTTAGCCCAGATAATTTCACCAAAATGATCCCCTGTATATTTGTTCCATGCTCCACCAAGAATGGCATTCAGATTGTCTTTGCTGTAATTTAAGGAGTAAGTCAAACCATAAAAATTATTATCCAACCATTTTTGCTGAATCAGATCGGTTTCATCAATAATAGTTCCGTTGATTGAAATTGGTTCAAGCTGGTAATCACTAAAATCACGGTCTCCTTTAAATTGCTCATAATAACCTTCACCATGGGTAAAATGGAATGCCGTATTTAAAAGTAAGTTCGAATTGATTTTTTGTGAGAACAGTACCTGATAATGATCTTGCTGATAATTATCCGTTTCATTTTCATAAGTGTAAGAATTATAAGTCCGGTCGGTTTCAAGTTTTTCTTTTGGTACTCCGTTCCATGCCTGATAGGTTCTTTCTGCACCCGAAAACATATTGATTTTAACGATGCTTGATTTTCCATAAAAAGTTCCTGAAATAAAATAGGATTTCAGATCTGAAAAAGCACGATCAATATAGCCATCCGAAGTAATTTTTGAAACACGACCATCAAAGGTAAATTTGTCATTAATGAGACCTGAACCAAAGTTTAAATTGTTTTTAAAGGTGTTGAATGAACCGCCACTGCTGTTGATTTCAGCATAAGCTTCATCTTTCATATTTAATGTTTCGATGTTGATGCTTGCCCCAAATGCCGCGGATCCATTTGTAGAAGTACCAACTCCACGTTGAACCTGGATGCTTTCGACAGAACTTGAAAAATCGGGCATATTGACCCAAAATACGCCATGCGATTCAGGATCGTTGAGCGGAATTCCGTTCAGCGTTACATTAATACGTGTGATGTCTGTTCCCCGTATGCGAATTCCCGTATAACCAACTCCTGCTCCGGCATCTGAACTAATTACGGTCGATGGAATGGACTGTAGCATATAAGGGATATCTTGCCCCAGGTTTTTTTCTTCAATATCTTTTTTATCAACATTTGAAAAAGTGCTCGGACTTCGATCAGCAACCCGGGTTGCCAAAATAATTACTTCATCCTGTAGTACCGGATTGATTTCTAGTTCAAAATCATGACTTAGGTTTTCGGTAATCTTTAGCGTCTCCGAATGAGTTTTAAACCCGATGAATGAAATGAAAATTTGATAAGTTCCTGACGAGAGGTTTTTAATAGAAAACTCACCATTTGCATCCGTGACGGTTCTAAAATGCCCGTTTAAAGTAAGGTGCGCTCCGCTGAGTAATTCTTGATTGTTCTTATTTTTGATTTTTCCACTCAACGTAAATTGAGCAAACGTAAATGCCGGAATAAGCACCAGCAACAGTAAAATTTTGAATTTGTTTGTCATTTTATTGGTTTTTTGATGTTCATAAAAAACCAACAGAGGATAATTTAATTCGTTCACTTTTTCCCTACGCCAGCATTATCTGGATCAGGTTATACGAGTATGATCTCAGCCCTTTTTCAGGGCACCCCTATTGGAATAACTAATGCAAAGATATTAAATTAAATACAATCAAGTATTTAAACATATTATTTCAATAATTTTTATTCGTGAAACTAAATTTTTATAAGTGCTAGCGCTATAAAAATTCTAAGTTGAACGAATCCCGATAGCGCAGCGTATCGGGATGAATGAGACTAATACTCTGCCACTTGTGGTGAAAAAATTAAATACTATTCCAATTGATACCCCGTTGCTCTGCGGCGGGGAGTTTCATTTGGGCGCCTTTCGGGCTATCCGCTATATCTTTTATGCAAAATGGCATAAAAGGATGCCACTCCTATCCCGGGCGCGCTTCGCTAAAAAAACTCATGCATAAATCTCAATCTCAACCTCAATCCTTTAATAGATCACGATTTGTAATTTTTTGCCTATTCAAAATAAATATTCCATACTTTTGTGTATATGAAGATGATAATTATTAACGGGCCTAACTTAAACCTGCTTGGGAAGCGAGAGACAAGCATTTATGGTCAGGGCAATTTTGAAGATTATTTCAAACTACTAAAAGTCAAATACCCTCAGGTTCAACTCGAGTATTATCAATCCAATGTTGAAGGCGAAATTGTAAATAAATTGCACGAGGTGGGTTTTACTTATGATGGAATTGTTTTAAATGCGGCTGCATACACGCATACTTCCATAGCCATTGCCGATGCGGTAAAAGCCATAAGTACTCATGTTGTTGAAGTGCATATCTCCAATGTTTTTTCGCGCGAAGATTTTCGGCATGTTTCGATGATTGGCCCGGCAGTTAAAGGTTCAATAAGCGGGTTTGGTTTGGATTCTTATCGCTTGGCTATCGAAAGTTTTTTTAAATCTTAACTGGCAGAATTTCCGCTAAATATCTTTAAGCCAACAATTCCGGTAACAATAAATAGGATAAATATAATTTTTATCAAATCTTTCGATTCATCAAATAAGATCATACCAAGTATAACTGTACCAATTGCTCCGATGCCTGTCCAAACTGCATAAGCTACTCCAATTGGCAAGGTCTTTAGTGCCTGGGCAAGAAAATAAATACTGATGGCCATACCAATAGTTGTGATTACCGATGGCCATAATTTCGAAAAGCCATTTGAATATTTCAAAGCAATGGCCCAAACAATTTCAAAAATACCGGCTAAAAACAAATAGATCCAAGCCATTATTTCGAAAATTTATTTGAATGAAGTTGTGGAAAAAACTTCTTTCGCCATAAAAAATGATCGAAAGCAATATTCGAATTGTACATGCAACTCACCTTAACCTGATTAATTTGTCGGCGTTTCTGTTTCATCTTACTGAAATTTTTATAAAAACTAAAATGAGCCCTGACAACTGCCCAAGCATCAGCAATTCCACCTTGTACTAAAAATTTAAATGCTGCAACTGCATCTAAAAATAAGCGGGCAAGTATGGTCTTCAGAATTCGTTGCTTTGGTAAGTTTTTGTACATCAGGAAAAAATTATTCCTGAAATTGAAATATGTTTTACGGGAAGATGTTTTGGGCAAAGTACCACCTCCAACGTGAAAAATAATAGAATTTGGGCAATACATGATTTTATATCCTTCGTTTTTAAATCGCCAGCAAAGATCAATCTCTTCCATGTGCGCAAAAAAATCATCATCTAATCCGCCTAATTTGTGATACAAATCCGCTCGAACAAAAAAAGCTGCTCCTGAGGCCCAGAAAATTTCAATGGCATCGTTGTATTGCCCATTGTCTGTTTCGAGTGACTGAAAAATTCGTCCACGGCAAAATGGATAGCCGTATTTATCCAGAAATCCTCCGGCGGCACCTGCATATTCAAACTTTTCAGGTATGTGATATGATCTGATTTTGGGTTGACAAACTGCGATTTGCGAATCTTTCTTCATCATCTCTATAATCGGATTGATCCAATTTTCAGTTACTTCAATATCAGAGTTTAAAAGGATGTAAAATTCCGCATCTACTTGCTTTAAGGCTTCATTATAGCCTGTTGCGAAACCTCCATTCGTTTTATTCTGAATAATTCTGATCTCTGGAAATCCTGATTTTAGAACTTCAATAGAATCGTCGGTTGAAGCATTATCGGCAACAATAATCTCGGCATCATTACTACTATATTTGATTACAGTGGGTAGGAATTTTTTTAAAAATTCACGACCATTCCAGTTTAATATAACTACGGCTGTTTTTTTCAATTCGGTAAATTAGTTTAATTATTAGCTTCTTTTTTGTATTTCCATCGACGGTGCGACCATAACCAGTTATCTGGATGCTGAACTATGGAATTCTCTAGAAGTCGAATATATTCATCAATAATTTGATTTTCTGCGCATTGATTAGGGCTATCGGTTATTAGGTGAAGTTCAGCCTGATAATATCCTCGTTTTTTTCTTTGAACATCGAAATATATTACTGCAAGATCAAGTGCTTTCGCCATTTTTTCAATCCCGTCAAAAAATGGAGTTTCACGATTTAAAAAACCGGACCAATAATTTTGCTCGCTTTTAACCGGATTTTGATCTCCGGCCATTAAACTTGCAGTTGCTATGTTTTTATGGCGAAGCAGGGTGCGATAACTCAGTTTGAAATGAATAGGTTCAAATCCAAATCGTGAACGGATCGAGTTCATAAATTTATTAAAGAAAGGATCGTTTAATGGCTTGGCAGGCCCGAAAACTTTAAATTGAAATTGCGAAGCAAGCAATGGGCCTAGCCATTCCCAATTACCGCAATGCCCTATTGCTACCAGGATACTTCTATTCTGACTGTAAAGTTTGTTGAGTATCTCAGGGTTCATGATTTCAAAACGTTTATTCAATTCTTCGGCTGAAATTGTTTTAAGCTTGAGTATTTCAAAAAATAAGTCGGTTAAATTCCGATAGAATTTTTTGGAAATTTTTTTCCTTTCCTCAGCAGTTTTGTTTGGGAAGCAGAGTCTTAAATTTTCGGTGACTACTTTTTTTCTGTATCTAATAATATAATGAAGTACTAAATATAAAAAATACGATTTTATTTTTAGAATCCAAAAGGGCAGAAAGGAGATGATCCAAGACAGAAACAAAAAAAGTTTACGGAAAATTATCATAAGCTTAGTGAGCCTTAAAGATGTGTTTACAAAAATACGTTCTATTTTCGGAATTCATAAAGATGTACTAAAAATAATGCCATGAATACTATAGAAGTATTGATATAATGGTATTAAGAGTTGAATAAATGCGAAATCCTACTTCAATCTAAAAAGTTTTTTAAAAATATTTCGAGAATAAAAAATTATTGTACTTTTGCAGCGGAGAAATGGCAGAGCGGTCGAATGCGGCGGTCTTGAAAACCGTTGAGGGTAATACCTCCGGGGGTTCGAATCCCTCTTTCTCCGCAAAAAGTCTTTTAGTAGGTTTACACTAAAAGGCTTTTTTTATGTTCTTAACCCTGTATTTTCAATTATCAATATGCTTTCTGTATATTTTTGAAAAGTCAAATTTTCATTAGAACTAATCTTTAACCTGAGCTTTCGATTTAGTAATAACATCTAAGGCTTTAATGGCTAATTCATATTCTGGATTTAATTCAATGGCCTTTTTTTAATCTTTAATTGCCAGATCATATTTCTCCAGTTTCAAAGTATGGGCTGATAATATAATAATATTCAACCACTTGCATGGTTCCCAATATAAATCAATTAAAATTTTTTATAAGAAACTTGTTATTGACCAATCCTCGCCATATCTTTGTTCGCAATTTAACGAACAGAAATGGGAATAGAACCAAATATCGACAAGAATCAAGTTAAAATGGCAAGGTATGCCAAGGCATTGGGGCATCCTACCAGGGTTTTTATTCTCGATTTGCTTTCTAAGCAATCATGCTGTTATAGTGGCGATTTGAGTGAAGAGCTGAGTATTGCCAAATCTACCTTATCACAACATTTAAGTGAATTAAAGAATGCTGGCTTAATTCAGGGTGAAATAGAAGCTCCCAGAATTAAGTACTGTGTAAATAAAGAAAACTGGGCAGAAGCCAAATTATTATTAAAAGACTTCTTTAAAATCTAAAAAAAAATTGTCAAACATGTTCGTTGTTTTGCGAACTACTAAATGAAGTAATTATGATGGAAATTAAAGTTTTGGGCACGGGATGCCCAAAGTGTAAGGCTCTGGAAAAAGCCACAAAGGAAGCGGTTGAAAAAACCGGAATAAATGCCAATATTACCAAAGTAGAGGATATCGTTGAAATTATGCAATTTGGCGTAATGACTACACCTGCTTTGGTCATTGATGGTAAAGTCGTACTAAAAGGCAGGATTCCTTCTGTAGATGAATTAACACAATTAATAACTAAATAAATAATTAATCATGAAAAAAGCAATCAGTATTATTAGTCTTATGCTTTTTATTGGCGTTGTAGCTTTATCTGCACAAAACAATAATGAAGTAACTAAAAGTGACCAAACCCAAAACGTAAACCAGGTAAAAGCCTATTACTTTCATGCAAACACTCGTTGTGTAACCTGCAAGGCAGTTGAAGATGTTGCAAAGGAAGCAATTGAAGAATATTATGGCGACAAAGTATCTTATGTGGTAATTAATAGGGAAGAAGATAAAGATAATCCTTTATTGAAAAAGTATGAGATCAGTGGTCAAACACTGTTGATTGTAAAAGGAGAAAAAGCTGTGAATTTAACCAATGAAGCATTTTTAAATGCCCGTACAAATCCTGATAAGCTTAAAGGGAAAATAAAATCGACCATCGATTCAATGATGTAAATATGGAAGTATTGCAAAATTTTTTGGAAGCATCACAGTTTCCAATACTCACGGCATTTATTTTGGGGCTTATGACTTCAATAAGTCCCTGCCCTTTGGCAACCAATATTACGGCTATTGGGTTTCTTAGTAAGGATATTGCAAATCAGCGTAAGGTATTTATTAGCGGTTTAGTTTATACTTTAGGGCGTGCAATTACTTACACTGTTATTGGGCTGATCTTCTTTTTTGGTGCAAGCCAATTTAAATTCGCAGGTTTCTTTCAGGAATGGGGCGAAAAAATATTAGGTCCTCTACTGATCATTATCGGTTTATTTATGCTTGGAATTATAAAACTCAAAATTCCGGGTACTGGTTCATTAACTGAAATGATGGAAAAGAAATCGAATAGTGGTTTCTGGGGAGTACTTTTATTAGGGATGGTATTTGCGTTGGCATTCTGCCCATATAGTGGGGTACTTTATTTCGGAATGTTAATTCCCATGACCATTAGCAGTGCCAGTGGATTGTATTTACCTATTTTCTTTGCCATTGGAACAGGTGTTCCTGTTATCATTTTTGCCTGGTTAATCGCTTTCTCCGTAAGCTCAATTGGGGGGTTCTATAATAAAATGAAAACATTTGAACTCTGGTTTCGAAGGGTCATTGCAATACTTTTCATCGGAGTTGGCATTTATTATGTCATAACTGTATTCTTGTAATTTTTTTTGAAAACATTGTTCGTTTCTTTACGAACATTAAATCTTATTTAAAACTTTAAATTATAAATTCAACGTGGAAACTAAAAGAGAAATAAAAATATTATTTTGGATTGCTGTTATTTTTGGGATAGCATTTTTCCTACCCATCGATAGCACTCGGTTCAATACGGCCATTGCTGCCACACTCGATTTGGTGAAATGGTATGCTCGCGAACATGTCGTACTTTGTTTGCTGCCCGCATTTTTCATTGCAGGGGTAATATCCATTTTTGTAAGCCAGGGTTCAGTATTAAAATACTTTGGGGCCAATGCAAAAAAATGGCTGGCCTATACCGTTGCGGCGGTTTCGGGTACTATCCTTGCGGTTTGTTCATGCACCATTTTACCCCTATTTTCAAGCATACATAAACGAGGAGCCGGAATAGGCCCTGCAGTCGCGTTTTTATACTCTGGTCCGGCGATCAACATTTTGGCCATTATTTTAACCGCCCGTATTCTTGGGTTCGAAATGGGTGTTGCCCGTACCATTGGTGCAGTTTTGTTTAGTGTAGTCATCGGGATTACAATGTCTTTGATTTACCGGAAAGAAGAAAAAGTGAAAAAAGAACAGCAAATGAACATTGTAAATCCACCGGAGAAACGACCCATGTGGCAAACTTCGTTTCACTTCTTCACACTTGTATTGATCCTTGTTTTTGCCAACTGGGGCGCCCCTTCAGCAGGCGATACCTCAGGTACGTGGTTTCTTATCTGGAGCTACAAATGGTATATTACCGGATTCTTCGGGTTATTCCTGGCCTATTCTCTCATTTTTATCTTGAAAATAAAATGGCAATGGGTGATGGGAGCTATACTGGCAACAGGAGTTTCAGCATTTCTGGCAACAACGCTTATCGAAAATCAGAAATTGAGCCCATTAGTTCCGATGATTATTGGGATCGCTTCATTAAGTATCATTACGCTTTTCGATAAAAAAGATGAAGACAACAAAGAGTGGACACTCTCAACCTGGGGGTTTGCCAAACAAATCCTCCCGTTGCTAGCCGTTGGTGTTGTAACAGCAGGGTTCCTTCTGGGCTCAACGCACGATGGTCAGACCATTGCAGGAGTAATCCCCAATGAATGGATTTCGGCATTGGTCGGTGGGAATTCCATCTTCTCAAACTTATTTGCCTCGATAGTTGGTGCATTTATGTATTTTGCTACACTTACCGAAGTTCCCATTTTACAAGGATTGATTGCTTCGGGTATGGGAAAAGGCCCGGCACTTGCATTGTTATTGGCGGGCCCATCGCTCTCTTTGCCTAACATGCTGGTAATACGTGGAGTATTGGGAAATCAAAAAACTGGCATCTACGTGGCCTTAGTAGTAGTAATGGCTACTATATCAGGATTGCTATATGGTTACTTATTTTAAAATGAATACAGAAACGTATAATACCATTCCTTTAAATCTTGCACCCTTGCTGGGGGCACTATCGCACCCGGCAAGGTTGCAAATTATGCTGCACTTGTCAAAATTTAAAGGTTGCCAGGCAAATAGCATATCAAATAAATTACCGCTGGCAAAATCAACCGTTTCAGAACACCTGAACAAATTAAAAGAGGTCGGCTTAATTAGCTGTACCAATGAAGGGACCTGCTCCAATTACCGGATTAGTGAAGAGGGGTATGAGCTTTTAAAGATCTACTTTAATGAGTTTATTGGTGCTGTTGAACAGTGGCAAGGTAAACAAAACGTTTGTTCCATTGAAAATGATAATATTCAAAAAAACTGCACAAATTTATGAAATAGACTACCAATAACACTTCTATTCAGAAAGCTGTTAATTTGGAAATGAGATAATTTGAAAATGAGATACAAAATAATATTAGTAATTGGGTTGTTTTTGCTTTTCAATGAAGCGTATACTCAAACAATAAAAAGAATCACGGCTACTGAATTTCATAGCTTTCTGGAAGGTAAGGACAGAGACAAACTCACAATTATAGATGGTCGCGATAGTTCCATGTTTTATTCGGGGCACATCATGGGAGCAATTAATTTGAATGCTTTTGCCAAAAGTACCCAAACAAAACTGGCTGAATTTATAGATCAAGAACAACTAATTGTTTATTGCACAAATTATACCCGTACAGAAACACTCGTTGATTTGTTGTCGAAATCCGGTTATAATGGCGAAATAATTTTTGTAACCGATGGCATTACCGGATGGAAAAAAAATGGTTTTGATATTGTTTCCAATGATCCTGAAAAGGCTTCAAAACCAATGTCAAAAGTGCCTCAAGAATTGTTGCTTGGACTAAAGCCTATAGTACAGGTATTCGGAACAGCTTCATATGATATTGAAAATAATCTTTACAATTATAGTTTTGGCCGTGCCCATCTGGGATTCCAATACCAGTTTAATGAAAAATGGAGTGCGAAAATCATCATTGACCGGGGCAGGGCAACTACAGTCGGTGAAATAACTGTGAGCAATTCTTCAGGAGAAATTTTTAACGTAAAGAATACGTCATCGGAAGGGGCCTTTAACACCATGTTCCTGAAATTTGCCAGCCTGCAATGGAAACTTAACAACAAACTTACACTTGAAGGGGGTGCAATCCTTCAAAATCATTACATGACCCAGGAACAGTTTTGGGGATTCCGTTATGTGGCACAGACCTTTCAAGATTTATACTGGAACATTCCGAGTAGCGATCTGGGCTTTATCGTTTACTATAAGCTAAGCGAGGTGTTCTCTGTTGATGCAGCGCTTACAAACGGCGAAGGGCCACGGAAAATTCAGGATAGCTTCGGGAAGGTAAAAATATCGGGAGGAATAACTATTGATCCCTCGGAAAAATTACGGGCCAGATTGTATTACCACAATCGCAAGTCGGGCCGGCCGGATTTAATAACAGAACAAATGTATTCCGTTTTCATTGGTTACAAACCATTGACAAAATTTCGTTTTGGTGGAGAGTTTAATTACATGGAAAACCTTAATAACATAAATAGCCTTAACAGTTATGGTTTTTCGTTTTACTCAACATATCGACTGACAGCCAAAACAGAATTTTTTGCACGTTTTGACCGGATATTTAATGAGGCTCCTGATAACTTCAACACAGATGCTAATAGAAATGGTTGCACGATTATGGGAGGCATTTCACATTCGCCCGTAAAAGGGGTTAATATTTCATTGAATTACCAGGGATGGCTGCCCAATGCAACTGAAATTCAGAATGTGAACAACATTTTGCTCAGTATGGAATATAAATTTTAAGACAAACAAAATGGGGAACAATCAAGAAAAATGTTTATGTGGCGCAGGCGATTACATTGTAATGGCCTGTTCCGGGGCTTCCGATGTGGGACAGATATCCGACCTGGTTGCCCGAAAACTTCAGGATAACGGAGTCAGAAAAATGAACTGCCTTGCAGTAGTCGGAGCAGGTATTGAAAAATCAATTGATAGTTTTAAAACCAAGGAACTATTAATAATAGATGGCTGTCCTGTCGACTGTGGAAAACGGATGTTGGAGCAGCATAATATCTTGAATTATAAATACCTACGAGTAACCGACCTTGGTTTGGTAAAAGGCAAAACACCTGTGAACCAAGAAAATATTAATAAGGTTTACGAAAATGCGGAACTTATTTTTTAATCCTAAAAAGCAATAATTATGAAAACAAAATCACTCGGATTTATTGGTGGCGGCAGAGTTACAAAGATTTTTCTGCAAGCCCTGTCGAACAAAAAAATCGAATTGTCATCAGTATTGGTTTTTGATACAAATTCGGAAGTACTGACTGCACTCAAAAAGCAGTTCCCTCAGATTAAATTAACCGATTCGTGCAAAAAGGCAGCAAAGCAAGACGTTGTTTTTATTGCGCTGCACCCTCCTGTTATTATGGAAACACTTGAACAAATTAAAGAAACAGTTTCAGAAATGACGCAAATCGTTTCGTTGGCCCCAAAAATCAGCATTGAGAAAATTGCCTCTAAACTGGCAACAAAGAATATTGCTCGGATGATTCCAAACGCCACTTCATATATCAACGAAGGTTTTAATCCGGTTTCATTTTCCAGCCAATATAATGCTGTCGAGAAGCAATCCCTGCTTCAAACCTTAGGCTATTTGGGGCACACCTTCGAAATAGAAGAATCAAAACTTGAAGCTTATGCCATTGTTTCTGCCATGTTGCCAACCTATTTTTGGTTTCAGTGGAAAGAGTTGCAAAGTTTGAGCCTGGAGATGGGGCTGGACGAACCGGAAAGCAAAAATGCCATTCAACAAACATTACTGGCTGCAATTAATTTATTCTATAATTCAGGTTTAAGCAGCACCGAAGTAATTGATTTGATTCCGGTAAAACCTATCGGGGAACACGAATCGCAAATCAGCGAAATTTTCCGGACCAAACTCATGGGATTGTTTCAAAAAATAAAACCTTAAATGATGATCAAACGAATTCTACCTTGGATTATTTTTGGCTTTTTATTGGTGTTGTTTGTCGTAGGCTACAGTTTTAAGGACAGCATGAATAGACATATATCCAAAATGATGCGGGATCAAACTTCTCCTGAACTAAAAAAAGAGGGTAGTAATATCGTTGATTCACTTTACAATTATTCAGTAAATGGGTTAGAATATCAGATCACTTTCCTGGAGTTCGGAGCAAAAGGATGCGCGGCATGTAAACGTATGGAGTCGGTACTGGATGAAATCAGGAACGTTTACACACAAAAGGTTAATGTGGTTTTTTTGAATGTGCTATTACCTGAAAATCAAACCCTGATGAAATACTATGGCATTGCTACAATTCCAACTCAAGTGTTATTGGATAAAAATGGAAAGGAATATTTCAGGCATAGCGGCTATTATTCATTTGAAGATTTGGTGAGGGAAATTAATGTTTCCGACAAATAAAATGTAATAAATTCTTAATAAAATATTTTTTAAGAATTTGAATAATGTCGTATATTTACGTCTTAAATTATTCTAATGGCCAAGACTGAATTATTTGATCGGGATTTACAGGAAATAGCAACAATTGCTAAAGTACTTTCCCACCCTGCACGCCTGGCAATTTTACGTTATCTGGCTAATTGTAATACTTGCATTTCGGGTGATATTAGTAATGAGATTCCACTCAGCAGAACTACTGTTTCACAACATCTGCAGGAACTTAAAAAAGCAGGGTTGATCCATGGTGAGATTGATGGTTTAAAAGTTAATTATTGTCTCTGTAACGATGGTATTTTAAACATAAAAAAGTTAATCGATAGCTTCATGAATGAAATTTCTAACGGACAAAAATATCAATGTTAAATGAACGATTCTTTTAATAGCAAAGGGATGATGTCTTTGGGTATTTTACATTTAACTCCTAAAGAAGCGTATGAATTATCTAAACAAGGTGCAGTTGTTGTGGATGTTCGTGAAGAATATATGGGGCGATTTAAAATGTTTGATGTTGCTGAATTGATATTTTGCCCGAAAAGTATATTGGAAGAAACCTATATGGAACTCCCCCAAAACAAACCCTTGATATTTGCAGATGCGGTTGGATTAAGAAGCCGCGAAGCGGTATGGTTTCTGAAGGAAAAAGGGATCGATAATATTGCAAATATGGCAGGTGGTTTGGTTGAATGGGAAAGGGATGGGCTGCCATTAAAAGTTGATAAATCGGAAATACTGACCGGTTCATGTATGTGTACGCTACGTAAAAGAAATAAAAAATGAAGGTTTTAATATTATGCACAGGTAATAGTTGTCGCAGCCAGATGGCACACGGCATTTTGCAATCACTCGATAAGGATATCACTGTTCGATCGGCAGGTACGGAACCGGCAAAACTGATCAATGCGACAGCCGTAAAAGCCATGAAAGAAATTGGTATTGACATCAGCCATCATACCCCAAAAATGGTCGACCAATACCTTAATGATGAATGGGATTTTGTAATAACTGTTTGTGGCGGAGCTCAAGAAACATGCCCGGCATTTATGGGTAAAGTAAAACATCGTTTACATATTGGTTTCGACGACCCTTCACATGCAATCGGGACAGATGAATTTATTTGGAGCGAGTTTATCCGTGTTCGGGATGAAATAAAAGTAGCTTTCATAAAATTTCATAATGAGAATATAAAAAAATTAAACCTTAAACATTAATCATTTTTCAATAATCAATAATCATTCATAAATAATCATTTATTAAAGTTATGCCATCAAAAAAAAGACTCAAATTTTTAGATCGCTATTTAACGCTTTGGATTTTCATGGCTATGGCGATTGGGGTATT
This sequence comes from Bacteroidota bacterium, assembly GCA_018816945.1. Classification (NCBI taxonomy): domain Bacteria; kingdom Pseudomonadati; phylum Bacteroidota; species Bacteroidota bacterium. The sequence continues at coordinate 24,777 of JAHIVC010000085.1, forward strand.
ATCCGGATATTTATTCCCGGCAATTGCTAATTTTTGGGAATCCCTGAAACCATCCCCCGAAAGTACCACAAACCTACCAATCGCGATTGGGTTAATTTTAATGATGTACCCACCTTTGGCAAAAGTAAAATACGAAGAGTTGGGAGATGTTTTCAGAAACTTCAAAGTTCTTACTTTGTCTTTGATTCAAAATTGGGTCATTGGTCCGGTTTTGATGTTTGTTTTGGCCATCGTATTCTTTAAATTATTTCCGGGTGAAAACAATTCCAACTTGCCCTATATGTACGGTATTATTATGATTGGGTTGGCACGGTGCATTGCCATGGTAATAGTCTGGAACGATTTAGCAAAAGGTGATACCCAGTATGCAGCGGGTTTGGTTGCGTTTAATTCAATTTTTCAGGTGATTTTTTTCTCGGTTTATGCCTATGTTTTTATTGCAATTTTACCTGCATGGTTTGGCGTTCCAACCAACGATGCAGTTGAGAATATTACCATTGGTCAAATAGCTGAAAGTGTTTTTATCTATCTGGGAATCCCATTTATAGTAGGGTTCCTGACCCGTTATATCTTAATCAGGGTTAAAAGTAAAGAGTGGTATCACAGCAAGTTTGTACCCAAAATAAGCCCGATTACATTAATTGCGCTATTATTTACAATCATCGTGATGTTCTCATTAAAAGGGGAATACATTATAAAAATACCCATGGATGTTGTTTTAATTGCCATTCCTTTGCTCATCTATTTTATTGTAATGTTTGTGCTCTCCTTTTTTATGAGTAAAAAATTTGGCGCGAATTACGAACAATCGGTAACCTTATCGTTTACGGCAGCCAGTAATAACTTTGAATTGGCGATTGCTGTTGCCATTGCCATTTTCGGGATGAATTCAGGTGAAGCTTTTGCCGCAGTTATTGGTCCCTTGGTAGAAGTCCCTGTAATGATTGCTTTGGTAAATGTCGCCTTTTGGTTTAAACGGAAATATTTTATTTCTTAAACATTAGATCTAACATAAAAAGGTTATCAAAAGTTCCTTGTTTTTTTAAGAGTTATCTCTTTGTGATAAACAAGTTGAGAGTAGATTTAGATAGATAATTTGTTAATTTTGCCAAAAGATCAATCCTGAAAAATTTTACAGGCTATTAATGAATTCTTATTGATGAATCAGGACCCGAAAATTATAACAATTGCAGATTATTTTTTGAAATTTTCCGATCTTCATATCATCGATGTTCGCTCACCCGGTGAGTTCGAAAAGGGTCATATTCCTCAGGCAAACAGCATCCCTTTGTTTACAGATGAAGAAAGGGCAAAAGTTGGTACTGCCTATACTCGGCAGTCGAAGGAAATAGCCATGAACATCGGACTAAAAATTGTTAAACCCAAGCTCCGGAATTTTATTGATGAATCAAGAAAAATTGCACCCGAAGGAAGAGTGGTAGTTCATTGTTGGAGGGGAGGGATGAGAAGTGCTTCTTTCGCACGACATCTTACCGAGAATGGTTTTTCGGAAGTTTTTTTGATCGAAGGTGGTTATAAGCATTATCGTAGGCACGTTTTGCAATTTTTTGAGCATTCATTTCATCTATATATTGTTGGCGGTTATACAGGAAGTGGTAAAACCAGAATTTTGGAAATTTTACGTGAAAAAGCACAACAAGTCATCGATTTGGAAGGAATTGCTCACCATCGTGGTTCGGCGTTTGGTGGAATAAGCATGGGTAAACAACCGAGCGTCGAGCAGTTCGAGAATAATTTGTATGAGGAAATGCGGCACCTCGACCTTGATCAGCCAATTTGGTTGGAAGACGAAAGCCATCATATTGGCTCAGTATTTGTCCCCAAAGCCTTATTCGACCAAATGGAAGCAAGCAGGGTTTATTTCCTCAATATTCCACGCGAAGAGCGTGCAAAATATCTGGTGAATGAATATTCAAATCTGGATAGAGAGGAATTGGCTGTTTCAATTAAAAAAATAGCAAAACGACTGGGTTTCGATCAGGCAAAATATGCGCTTGAATTCCTCGGAAAAGAAGATTTTTATAATGTGGCAATGACCACCTTAAAATATTATGATAAGTTTTATTTAAGAGGGTTATCCCTTCACGATAAATCAAAAATACGGAAGATTAACATTGAATCAGTCAGGCATGCTGATAATGCCGACCTGCTTCTAAAAGTAGTAACAAATGAAAGCTGAGTTCAGGTTAACACAATACAGCCATGGAGCCGGATGTGGGTGCAAAATTTCTCCAAAAATGTTGGATTCAATTTTAGAAACATGCATACCTCAGGATATTGATAAGAATTTGCTGGTGGGGAACAGTGATCGTGATGATGCCGCCGTGTATAATCTGGGCGATGGCACTGCCATTATTAGTACTACCGATTTCTTTCTTCCAATAGTTGACGATCCCTATATTTTTGGAAAAATTGCCGCAGTAAATGCCATTAGCGATGTTTATGCGATGGGTGGAAAACCAATGCTCGCCATTGCTATTTTGGGCTGGCCGATCAATAAAATCCCAGTTGAAGTGGCTGCACGAGTTATGGAAGGCGGAAGAGCTGTATGTAAAGAGGCCGGAATAATTCTGGCCGGCGGCCATAGCATTGATAATCCGGAACCTATATTTGGCCTGGCTGTTACCGGTCGGGTTGAAATATCAAAATTAAAACAAAACAGCAGTGCAAAGGCCGGATCAAAATTGTATCTGACTAAACCTTTGGGTGTTGGAATACTGGCCACGGCGCAGAAACAAGGAAAAATCAAGGACGAACATTTGCAAATCGCACAAAATTCGATGATGCTTTTGAATAAGGTAGGAGCAGAGCTTGCAGAAATTGAAGGGGTCACTGCAATGACCGATGTTACAGGATTTGGCTTGATGGGCCATTTACTTGAAATGTGTGAAGGAAGCAAAGTTTCAGCAGTCATAGATTATAAAAAAGTGCCGATATTTCCAGAGGCAATAACTTATTTGAACGAAGGTGCCATACCGGGAGGTACAAAGAGAAATTGGAATAGTTATGGACATAAGCTAAATTTGAAATCGGAGGAACAGAAAAACATTTTATGCGACCCACAAACAAGTGGCGGGCTTCTGGTTGCTGTTTCAGAGAAAGATGTTCGACGGGTTGAAATAATTTTAAAACAACAAAATCTTTTCGCTCATTCTTTTGGTTATTTAACTGAAACAGGGGCAGAACTAATAAAAGTTGTAAATTGAAAATTTTAATATTCATCATAATTAAAACATAGGGTTATGAAAAAATTAATGCACTTAATTTTCGTATTTGTTGTTGCAAATTCATCTATTAATGCCAATGTGGCTGAGTTTGATCATTATTTTAAAGACAAAACCATGCGAGTCGATTATTTCCACAGTGGAACTGCCACAGAGGAACATTTCGCGATCGATCGAATTGTTTCAGATGGAGCATGGGCCGGAAGCCTATCGCATTTAGTTGACGAAATAAATTTTGGGCTTTATCAGTTTGACGTAATTAATTTAGCTGATGGAAATCTGATCTATAGCAGGGGTTTTGCCAGTGTTTTTGGTGAGTGGCAAACCATTCCGGAAGCAGGTGAACAATGGGGCACTTTTCATGAATCAATCCGATTTCCATGGCCTTTAAAGCCTGTAAAAATTCAGATGAAAAAAAGAAATGAAAAGAATAATTTTACGGTTATCTGGGAAACAAATATTGATCCTGCTTCAAGAAAAGTTACACCGGCCGATTTAATTTCGCCATTCAAAACCAAGAACTTTTTAGTAAACGGATCGCCAAAAGAAAAAGTGGATATTGTGATTTTAGGAGATGGATATACCGCCAAAGAAATGGATAAATTCCATAAAGATATTGAACGATTAACTGCAAGTTTGTTTGCTGTTGAACCATTCAAATCAAGGAAAAATGAATTTAATGTCAGGGCTGTTGAAACTCCATCGGCTACTTCAGGTGTGAATAAACCACACCCCGGTATTTTCAATCGTACCCCATTAACCGTACATTACAGTAGTTTTGATAGTGAGCGTTATGCTTTGAGTTATGACAATAGGGCCATCAGAGAAGCTGCTTCAGCAGTGCCTTATGATTTTATGTTTTTGTTGATTAATGAGCGAACATATGGTGGAGGCGGCATTTATCAGTTATATGCTTCGGTTTCGGTTGATAATCAATTTTCTGACTATATTTTCGTACACGAATTTGGGCATCATTTTGCTGCTTTGGCCGATGAATATTATTCTTCTTCGGTTTCATACCAGATGCCGGAAATTACCGTAGAACCTTGGGAAGCAAATATTACAGCTTTATTGGATGGGAAGTTGAAATGGCAGGATATGGTAAAAGAGGGGACTCCGATCCCAACTCCATGGAATAAAGAAGTGTTTGACAAACATGCCATCGAAATACAAAAAGAAAGAGAACGCCTTCGCGCGGCCAACTCTCCCGAATCGGTTCTGGAGGATTTATTCAACAAACAAAAGAAGGAAGAAACCCGCATGATTAGCGAAATGGAGAATAAGGGTAAAATTGGTGCTTTCGAAGGAGCGTCTTATTATCAATATGGAATGTACCGCTCATCAATCGACTGCATTATGTACACCAGAAATAGTAATGATTTTTGCCCTGTTTGCCAGCGTGCCATCTCAACTGTTATTGATCAGTACACAAAATAATGCGTATTGGGTCAAATACACATTATTTAAAAAAATAGAATAAATTTGTTTTTTTAAATTTTAAAACTAAAAACCATACTATATGAAATTACTTGAAGGAAAAACTGCTTTAATTACTGGTGCATCACGCGGAATAGGAAGGGAAATTGCATTGAAATTTGCAGCTCAGGGTGCCAATATTGCTTTTTCAGATTTGGCTTATGATGATAATGCAAAAAGCCTTGAGGTGGAAATCGAAGCCTTGGGACTTAAAGCTAAAGGATATGCATCCGATGCAAGTTCATTTGATGGAGGAGAGGCCTTGATTAATGCTGTGATGGAAGAATTTGGCCGTATTGACATCCTGGTTAATAATGCAGGAATAACACGCGATAACTTATTGATGCGAATGACCGAAGCAGATTGGGACTTAGTAATCAAGGTTAATTTGAAATCAGTTTTCAATCTTACAAAAGCCGTTCAAAAGGTCATGTTAAAACAACGCTCAGGAAGTATTATCAACATGAGTTCTGTGGTTGGTGTTAATGGCAATGCGGGCCAATCAAATTATTCAGCGTCAAAAGCCGGATTAATTGGTTTCACTAAATCAATTGCTCAGGAATTAGGTTCACGGAATGTAAGATGTAATGCAATTGCGCCGGGTTTTATAGAAACTGATATGACTGCCAAACTTCCGGAAGACGTTAAAAAGGAATGGATTAAAACAATCCCATTACGCCGTTCGGGCCAGGCAGACGATGTTGCAAATATTGCCATATTCCTGGGCTCTGACTTATCTGGTTATGTAACCGGTCAGGTAATAAGCGTTTGTGGTGGAATGAGTATGTAAGTTTTTTGTTCCCATATTATTGCTTCTTTCTTAATTCAGTTTTAAGGCTTAAACTCCTGATTTTATGATCTCTGCTGAGGTTTTATTTGTTATTGTACTTACAGTAATTATATTTGATTATTTGCTGGAGCAGTTTCTTGATTTTCTCAATGCTCGTTATTGGTCGGATAAATTACCCGATGAACTGAAAGGTATTTACGATGCTGAGAAGTATAAAAAATCACAGGAGTATGCTAAAGCCAAGAGAAAAATATCCACCCTGTTAAACACACTCTCAACCCTATTGATTATTGGACTCTTCTGGTGGAAGGGATTTGTAATACTCGACGACTATTTACGTATTATTACACAAAATCAAATTTTGCTTGGCTTGTTGTTTTTTGGGATAATTGGATTTTTAGCTGATATTTTATCCATTCCTTTCGATCTTTATAATACATTCATTATTGAGGAAAAATTCGGGTTTAATAAAACTACTATGCGTACTTATGTTATAGACAAACTAAAAGGATGGCTACTTGCCGCGGTTCTTGGTGGAGGTTTGTTAGCTTTGATTATTTGGATTTATTTAGAAACAACTTCTTTATTTTGGCTGTTTGCCTGGGGTTTAATTGGCATATTTATGATTTTTATGAGTATGTTTTACTCCAATCTCATAGTTCCTTTATTTAATAAACAAGTGCCTTTAGCCGATGGAGAGTTGCGTAATGCAATTGAAAAATTTGCAGTCAAGGCCGGATTTGCTTTGGATAATATTTATGTGATTGATGGTTCAAAACGATCGTCGAAAGCAAATGCTTATTTTAGTGGATTTGGACCAAAAAAGCGGATTGTTTTATTTGATACCCTAATTCAAAACCATACTGTCGAGGAATTGGTGGCAGTGTTGGCTCATGAAATTGGGCATTATAAGAAAAAGCATACTTATTTGGGATTGGGCATTTCTCTTGTTCAAACGGGGTTTATGTTTTTTATTCTCTCCTTATTTATTGGAAATCCTTTATTATCAGAAGCTCTTGGGTCTTCAAATATAAGTTTCCATATTGGTGTTTTAGTATTTGCAATTCTTTATAGCCCTGTGTCGCTTGTTCTAGGTTTATTAACCAATTTTTTATCGCGAAAGCATGAATTTGAAGCCGATCAATTTGCAAGTGAAAAGTATGATGCTGATTCGTTGGGTAATGCATTAAAAAAACTATCTGTAAATAATTTGAATAATTTAAAACCCCATCCAATTTATGTATTTTTTTATTATTCACACCCTCCACTTTTACAGCGGCTTGAAGCAATAAAAAAAATAAAATAGATTAGGTGCGTTGGTTTTTGAAAACAGCCGGGATGGTTCGGAGTATTAGTTTGATATCTCCCCAAAAAGATGAATTCAGTACATATTGGTTGTCAAGGCTTTTTCTCGATTCAGAGGATAATTTAGGTGAGGCACTTTGTCGTACTTGCCAGAGACCCGTTATTCCTGCAGGAGCTAAAAATCGTAAGGCCCATTGATCGTCGGTAAGTCTTTCAGCTTCATATAATGGTAAAGGCCTGTTTCCGACAATAGACATATCGCCTTTTATCACATTTACAAATTGTGGTATTTCATCAATATTAAAGTTTCTGATAATTTTTCCGCATTTTGTTAAGCGAGGATCATTTTTGATTTTAAAAAATGTAATGGAATTCGTTTGTTCACGTTTGCGCTTAAGATATTGATTTTCGCAAATTTCGGCCCCATCAATATGCAAAATCGGAGAGCATGGTTTGCCAAGCCTTTCGCAATCAATACATTTTTCATTTTTGGCAAAGCTCTTCCCGCTCTTATACTGGTCAATTAAATATTGGTTGAGTTCAGAGAGTTCGGCTCTTTTTTCATCTGAACCCATATACATTGATCTTAATTTATAAAAATTGAAAATGTCGTATCCTGTTCCAACTCTTCGTGAGATATAAAATACAGGACCTCTTGATTCAAGTTTTATAAAAATCATTGCCAGTAACCAAACCGGGCTTAGGATTGTCAGTGCAAATACAGAAAATACTATATCAAAAATCCTCTTAGAAGTACTAATTTTGAAATCTTCGAAGGTTTCTTGGCCTTTTACTTTAAACTTATCACGCATTATTTATTCTTTTCGATTCAAATATAATGCATTTTTTTAAATATTAGTAGCGAATCATTCGAACAATTACAAATCACTTTTCTTTAAAGTAAGTTGCATTAAGTAAATAAATAAAAAGGAATAAACAAAAACTACGATTACATCTTCTATTGAAACAAATGTTCTGAAGTTGAGGCCAAATATTTTCATCAATGAAGTATTGGGAATGTCAATTAAATTTCCAATTGAACGTAAAGGAAGGTAGTCGCCCCATCCATCCGGTAATTTATAATAGATGTATTTTTCAATGATATAAAAATACAGAAAAAGCAACCCAATTGTAAGACCCGATCGTTTTGTTAAAATGCCTAGAAAAAGGGCAAAGAGCATGAAGGCAAATAATTCAAGAAAATAGGTGAAAACAAATGTTAGATTGATAAACATCATCGAAAGTGTCACTTCCGGTGTATTTGTAAAACCGAGAATGAGCCCGATGATGAAAAGGAACATCGTGGCTGCAGCACTTATCAATAAAATCATTAGAAGTTTTGACAATAAAAAATCCCATCTCGACAATCCTGTGATAATATTTTGGCGTATCGTTCGATATGAATATTCGTTGGTAATAAAAATAATCACAACAATCGCGAGTATTATTTTAAAGTAACCAGCAACATAGGTTAGGTTTTGCCAGATACCGGGGAAGTCATAGAGTGTAATTTTCGTGACTGGAATAGGTGCTTTTTTCCCTGCATCAATCATCATTTCATTAATAACGGATTGAATGCCAAAAAAAATAGTACCTAAAATGAGGGCATATAATCCCATTAATATCCAAAAGGTTTTATTGTTGGCAACCTTTTTAAATTCTATTTTAAGAAGTCTTATCATGAGATTCAGCTAATAATTCTAAAAAATAATTTTCTAAACTTTTCTTTCGAAGTGAAATGTGTGAAATGGTGACTCCTTGTTCAACCAAGGATTTATTGATGGCTGAACTGTCAAGTCCTGTTTTCAGTTCTACGATGAACATCTTATCATCTCGATATATCTTAGATACGAATTCAGATTTGTTGAGTACTGCTTCTATTTTATCCATTTCAGGTCCCGCAATTTCAACGAGGATTGAACTCCCCAAAAGCTCATCTACTTTTCCGGCAAACAATTTCTTTCCTTTTTCAAGCACTACAACATGAGTGCATACTTTTTGAACTTCATCAAGTAAATGACTTGCCAAAACTATGGTCAATCCATCGTTTGCAATTTTTTTAATCAGGTTTCTGATTTCGGCTATTCCCTGCGGATCCAGACCGTTTGTAGGCTCGTCAAAAATCAGAACTTCTGGATTTCCAATTAGGGCAGCAGCAATTGCAAGACGTTGTTTCATCCCTAAAGAATAGGTTCTGAATTTACTGTTCTTCCTGGCTGTTAAATCTACTATTTTTAGTACTTCCGGAATTTGATTATAAGAGACTTCTTTGATATCTGCGATGATTTCCAGATTTTTAACGGCGCTCATATAGGGATAAAATACCGGAGTTTCCAAAATGGCACCAACTCTTTTTCTTATAGCCTTAGTTGGGGTTTCCCCAAACCATTTGAAACTGCCGGATGTAGCATTAATGGCATCAAGAACAATCCCCAAGGTAGTTGTTTTGCCGCTTCCGTTGGGGCCAAGGATTCCATAAATATTGCCTTTTTCAATTGTAATTGAAAGTTCGTCAACGGCCTTTAACTTTCCATATCGTTTGGTAAGTTTATCAATGACCAATACTTCTTCACTCAAAATAATATTATTTAAAAGGTTATTAATATAAGTTGAAGACGAATTTAATTAAAAATCATTACAAATTAATGGATATTTTTTTTGGACAATAATTGATTGTACCTTTGCCATTCGCAAATTGCGTTTGAATTATTATGTAAAAATATGTCTTATTAAGAACTATCAAATGAAAATTTCAGAAAACAAGGTTGTATCCTTGACCTATGAATTGAAGTTAAATAACGAAAATGGAGAACTGGTCCAAAAAGTTGAAAAAAACAAGCCTTTTGTATATTTATTTGGAATAGGAGGACTATTACCGGTTTTTGAAAAAAGCCTTGAAGGTTTAGGTGCTGGTGAAACTTTTTCTTTTGGACTATCCCCTGATGAAGGTTATGGTCATTATAATGATGAAGCCATTGTAGCTTTGGATAAAAATATCTTTGAAATTGACGGCCAAATAGATGAGGAAATGCTTCAAATGGGTAAAATAATCCCAATGCAAAATGAACACGGTCAGCCTTTAAATGGGGTTGTTATTGGCCTTGAAGACGATAAAGTAACCATGGATTTTAATCATCCATTAGCTGGAAAACATTTGCATTTTACAGGTGAAATCCTTGAAGTAAGAGAAGCCTCAGCCGAGGAACTAAATCATGGTCATGCTCATGGCCCGGAGGGTCATCATCACCATTAGAATAATGGTGAGATGATGTTTTCATTCTTAAAAGGATTGAGTTTTAACTTTGAATCAGTCCATTATGTATGTAAGATGTGACTAAAATTTTGTTAATGATTGAAATCTTCATGGCATTGTCATGGAGATTTCGTTTTTTCTATGCCGAGATTAAAAAAACAGCAGGCCTTTTTTGTAAGTTGGGAGGCGATTTTTTCCAATTAGCAATGTTTTTGCTTTTTATAAATTCTGTTTCGAGCGAAATATCAGCAGCAATGCACAGCATTGTATCCGCATTGCAATTTTCCGTGATTGATTTGAAAAGTTGATCGTTACGATAAGGAGTTTCTATGAAAATTATTGTTTTTCCTGTTCTTCGCGATTCGATTTCAATTTCTTTAATTTTTTTAGCACGTTCATCGGGCTTAAGCGGAAGATAGCCTAAAAAGCTAAAATTCTGACCATTAAATCCTGATGCAATTAAAGCAAGCAAAATGGATGAGGGACCAATTAATGGAACAACTTGATAACCCAAATTGTGAGCTTGCGCAACAATTAAATTTCCGGGGTCGGCCACGCACGGAACTCCTGCCTCCGACATCAATCCAATATTGATGGAATCCTGCATCGGGTTGAGATAGGAATAAGTTTCTTCTTCTTTTATGTGTTTGCTTATTTCCTGAAAATTTACGTTATCGAAATTACCCGGGTAATTAATACTTTTAAGAAATCTGCGTGCAGATCTGATATCTTCAATAATAAAATTTTCGAGGCCTAATATAATTTTGCGATTGTATTCAGGAAAAACCCGTTCATAAGAAGTGGGACCCAATTTTGTTGGGATTAAATAAAGAATGCCTTTGGTTTTTTTTGCTTCCATTTACAACCAGGGTAGTTTAGCTAAATCAACATTCCCTCCTGAAATAATAATTCCAATTTTTTTATTCTGACTTTCAAATTTATTTTCAAGAATGGTTGCTAAAGGAACTGCCGATGAAGGCTCAATGATTATTTTCATATGGTCCCAAACTAATTTCATCGCTTCGATAATTGCCGATTCGCTGGCTGTTACAATTTGATCAACATGATTTAAAATGATTGGAAATGTAATTGAGCCTAGAGAAGTCAATAATCCATCAGCAATTGTATTTGGATTTATTGAAGGAATCAACCGATTTTTATAATAGGATCGAAAAGCATCATTAGCTTTGTCTGGTTCTCCGGCAATCACCTTTGTGTTGGGCGAAAAATATTTTACGGCAAGAGCTGTCCCACTTAATAAGCCTCCTCCGCCAACAGGAGTCATAATGATATCAAGGGCTTTATGATCCTCAATTAATTCTTTAGCAGCAGTCGCCTGACCGGCAATTATTTTTACATTATTGTAAGGATGAATCTCAATTGCGTTCGTTATTTCTATAATTCTCTTGATGGTTTCTTCCCGGGCAGCAAGAGTTGGTTTACAAAATGTAATTTCGCCACCATATTGTTTGACCGCAGCAATTTTTACTTTTGGTGCTGTTTCGGGCATTACGATATATGCTTTTATATTTCTTAATTGCGCAGCACGGGCCAAAGCTTGAGCATGATTACCGGAAGAATGCGTACAAACACCGAATTCAAGTTCATTTTCATTTAATGACATCACCGCATTTACGGCACCTCTTGATTTAAAAGCGCCAACTTTCTGAAAATTTTCGCATTTAAAATAAATTTCAGTTTTAAAGATGTCGTTTAAAATTTCGGAAGAGAGAACGGGTGTACGATGAATATAGTTTTTGATTCTTTCGTGAGCCTGCTCAATAATAAGGGCGCTGGGAATTTCGGGATTATTCATTTAAGGTATCAGACAGATTTATTAGCAACTTGGTCCGCGATGATTTCGCAAGCCTCATCCAGAATTTGATGCATTTCTTCCAGGCCTTTTTCTCCTTGCCAAAACAATTTCGGTAGTGAGAGGTTTCTGCCATCTATTACACTTAATAAGTATTGAACCTTTTGCATGTCTGCTTCATTTCTGGAAAAATATTCTACATCACGGAAACTGGCAGAATCTATTGCATAAATTTTGTCGAATTTATCAAAATCATTACTGGTAAATAAACGGCATTTATTTTCGGAAAGGTCAATCCCCAAATTTTTGGCAAATTTTATGATTTGTTCATCTGGTGGTTCGTTTATATTGAATGATTCGAAACCCGCGGATTCTACATACGCTTCGATCTGCTTTTTCTCAAATTTAGATTTAAGGATGCCCTCAGCAAATGGCGAGCTACAAATGTTTCCAAGGCTAACAAATAATATTTTCATTTTTTACTTAATTAAAAAGGTTAGTTAAAAGCGTTCAGATAGCTTTAAGCAATTTACTAATTTAACTAAAAAATGTGATAAATTAAAGAAATAACAATACTTACAGCTTTATTTTTTTGTCTAATTCATCAACATAAGTGCGGAATTGCTTATCAGTTTCAACAAGGTTGTTAACTGTACGACAAGCATGTAGAACAGTTGCATGGTCCTTGTTCCCGCAATGCATCCCAATAGTTGCCAAGGAAGACTTGGTGTGTTTTTTTGCAAAATACATGGCTAATTGACGAGCCTGAACAATTTCACGTTTTCGGGTCTTTGAGTTAATGACATCAAGTGGAAGATTAAAGTAATCGCAAACTACTTTTTGAATATAATCAATTGAGATTTCTCTTGAAGTATTTTTAACAAATTTATCAATCATTTGTCGGGCAAGGTCAAGAGTTATTGCTTTCTTATTTAAAGATGATTGCGCCATTATTGAAATCAAAGCACCTTCCAATTCCCTGATATTTGTAGTGATGCTATAAGCAAGGTATTCAATTACTTCATATGGCATCTCAATGCCATCATTATATAGCCTTTTCTGTAAGATTGCAATTCGTGTTTCTAAATCAGGAATTTGTAAATCGGCGGCAAGGCCCCATTTGAAACGTGACAATAAACGGGGTTCCATCCCTTTCATCTCTACTGGTGGCTTATCGGAAGTGATAATAATTTGTTTGCTTTTTTGATGAAGAAAATTGAATACGTGAAAGAAAACATCTTGTGTTTTTTCTTTCCCTGCTAAAAACTGAATATCATCAACGATCAATACATCTATCATTTGATAGAAGTGAACAAAATCATTTTGGTTATTGTTTCTTACCGAATCAATATATTGAGCAATGAATTGTTCGGCAGAAACATACAACACGGTTTGATTTGGGAAATTGCTTTTAACCTGAAGTCCGATAGCATGTGCTAGGTGCGTTTTTCCCAGTCCAACATTGCTGTATAAGTAGAGTGGGTTAAATGCAGTTCGTCCAGGATTTTCAGCCACGGCATAACCTGCAGATCTGGCCAAACGATTGCAATCACCTTCCACGAAGTTTTCAAATGAATACGAGTCCACAAGTTGAGATTGGACATTTAATTTTTTTAACCCAGGTATGATGAACGGATTCGGGATATCTCTGGATTTGCCTTTGTTAAGATCTATTGGCATAGAAACAGCAGGGTTTTTAGTATCTTTTTTGTTTGATGTTGGAACTTTTATGGAGTAAGGAGATTTACTGTTAACTGAATTATCCATGATGATGCTGTATTCTAATCTTCCTTCAGGACCTAGCTCTTTGCTAATAGTTTTCTTCAGTAAACTGATATAATGTTCTTCCAGCCATTCATAAAAGAATTGACTTGGCACTTGAATAGTTAATACGTTGTTTTCTAATTTAAGCGGCGAAATTGGTTCAAACCATGTTTTGAAGCTTTGGTAGTGTATGTTGTCCTTTATAACCCGGAGACAATTGTCCCATACTTCAACGTGATTTTTTTTCATCAGAGGAATGAATTAAACGATGTAATTTTAATCTTTATTTTAACTATGAGTGAAATTCAAGCTTTAAAAAATCGACTTATTGTTGAACTTCACTTATTTAGGAAACCGCAATAGCAATTAACAAATATGTGATTAAAAAAGTTAAGAAAAAAATAAAAATATACTTGATTATTATGTTTTTTATTCGTATATGTTGAGAGTGTTATCTCTTTTATTTTTTATGTTAATTAGAGGGTGTCAACTTTTTCTAAATTGACTTTAAGAAATTGATATTTAATGATTTAATACTGATAAGTTTTTCGCAGACTTGATTGGACTCACTTTTTCTAACCACAAAATCCAGTCGACAATTAATCTCGAAAATTTGATTGCATTGATCGAGGTTATAAGTCTTCATAATCTTCATAACTTCATTCATATCTGCGTATTGAAATTCAATACGATAAAGATCACGAATTATATTAGTGACAATTTCTCCGTTTGAAATTGACTCCTTGCTAGCTGTTCGATACGCATTAATCAATCCACTTACTCCTAATTTTGTTCCTCCAAAATATCGGATTACAACTATTAAAATATTTGTCAGGTCATGCGAATTGATTTGTCCAAAAATTGGTTTTCCGGCAGTTCCGGATGGTTCTCCGTCATCATTTATTCGATAAGCCGATTTATCAAACCCCAATTGATAGGCATAGCAATGGTGTCGTGCATCATAATAATCTTTGCGAAGTGTTTCAAGATGAATTTTGATGTCATCTTCGGTTTTCACCGGAAATGCTTTTGCAATAAATTTACTGCCCCTGTCCTTGAAAACTCCCTCAGATGGTGAAGCGATGGTTTTGTATGTATCTTCAAAAAGCATGACAGGAAAATATTCTCGTATGAATTTCAAAGATAAAAAAAGCCTCGCAAATAACGAGGCTTAAGGTTATCTTTTTATTGATGCAATATCTTTCACTGCTTCAAGGGCGGCATCAATATGTTCTTCTGTATTGAAAGGTCCAACACTTAAACGACAGGTTCCATGAATATCCTTGGTGCCTATTCTTTCATGAACTTTTGGGGCACATTGTAAACCGGTCCTGCTTGCAATATTATAGTCAACATCCAGCATCATTCCAACATCACCGGCTTCAAAACCTTTTACATTAAAACTTAAGACTGCATTTTGATTTTGTGTACTTTCGGCACAATAGGTCGTTACGCCATCAATTTGTTGTAAACCTTTTCGAAGTTTATCCCAAAGCGTAATTTCATAATTATGAAGCTTTTCAATGCCTTGATCAAGCACCCATTTAATTCCTGCATTAAGGCCTGCAACTCCAACTAAGTTCAATGTACCGCATTCCATTCGATAAGGAAATTCTGTAAGGTGGGTTTCTTGAGCCGAACGTACACCTGTTCCACCAAACCGTGTTCCTTTGATAGGAACATTTTCCATGACATATGATCCTCCAATACCGGTGGGTCCCATCAGGCATTTATGACCTGTGAAAACCAATATGTCGATGTTCATGGCCTTCATATCAATGTGAATAATTCCGGCACTTTGACTGGCATCTACAACAAAACACACACCTGCTTCTTTACAGATATTTCCAATTTCCGCGATTGGTTGAACTGTTCCAATAATATTTGAACTATGATTTACAATCACCATTTTGGTGTTCTTTTTAATTGCTTTTTTGATATCCTCCGGATTCACATAACCATGATCATCAAAAGTTACATGTTCAACTTCAATGATACCATCCAACATTAAATGATGCAGTGGTCTAAGAACAGAGTTGTGTTCAAGCATGGTTGTTACAACATGGTCCCCTTTTTCAGCCATGCCATATATTACCATATTTAATGAATCACTGGCATTATAGCTAAAAGTCAGACGATTCGGATCATCGCCATTGAATAATTTGGTGAGTATTTTTCGTGTACCCATCACTACTTCTTCAGCTTCGATTGCTGCATCAAAACCTGATCTTCCGGGACTAACACCGTGAGTACGGTAAAAGTGATCCATGAATTTGTAAACCTCTTCCGGTTTAGGAAAGGTCGTTGCTGAATTGTCTAGATAAATTTGTTTACTCATAATCTATTGTATGAAATTATTAAAAGCTGTTAATATCATTATTCTAAAATTAGTGCATCTGCTACTAATTCGGCCAAGGTCATAATTTTAACGTTGAGTTTATATTCAACATTGGTTTGCATGAGTTGATCAACACAATTATGACAAGGGGTTACCACAATGCTTGCTCCGGTTTTTCGAATTTGATCGGCCTTTAAACCGGCTGTTTTCATTCTTCGGGTATTATATTCGCTCATTGCTAATTGTCCGCCACCGCCTCCACAGCATAAGTTATCCGTCCCGTAAGGAGTCATTTCAACAAAATTCTTTGCAATTTTTCGCATTACATAACGCTGTTCTTCGATTACACCTCCTTCTCTGGTTAAATTGCAAGGATCATGAAGTGTAACAACTTCAGTAAGGCGATCAGCGTCGACCTTTATTTTTCCTTCACGGATATATTGTGCAAGTAATTCAACCGATGTTAAAACTTCATAAGGCAATCTTTTTTGAATATAATTAGGCCCTTCCCATTTAAATGCTCTTGAACCGTGTCCACATTCAGCTAATACACATTTTTTCGATTCCATTTTATTCATTTCATCATCCATCCGCTGTGCAATTACATTAGCCTCATCCATATTCCCGGAAAAAAAAGCATAATTAGTCACATCATACATTTCGGTAGACAGACTCCAGCTTTCATTAGCTGCATAAAATACCTTAGCCATCGCTGAAATTGACAAAGGAAAGAACTTCGGTTCACGTGGGTTAAGTGTATAAAGAATATCCTTACCTTTTTGATTCAGTGGGATATTTGCATTGTCATCATTCAGCTCAAATTTTAAATCATCTTCAAGCCATTCAATGGTATCCACAAATTCTTTTGTGGGAATTCCCATATTATTTCCAGTTTCAATAGCGGCATTGACACTTGCATTAAGTGATGCAGGAACATAGCCCATTCGGGATAACATTTCACGGCCTATACGAACCACATAATTAATGTCCACACCTATCGAACAATGCATAGTACAACGTCCGCACATGGTGCATGATCCATATAAAAGGTCAACCATTTCCTCAATAGTTGCGTCATCAAGATCTCGTGCCTTTGTCAGCCACGGAATTTTTTTCCCGAGAAAAGTGTTGTACCTCCTATAAATGGAGGCAACAATGTCAACTTTTTTTGCTGGTACATAATGTTCGTCGGGTTCTGATCTGTAATAAATGCAGCTATCTGCGCATAAACCACAATGAACACAACTATTTAGATGGGTGATTAATTTACTGTCCTCATGAGAACTCAATACTTCCAACCCCAACTTCTTTTTTTCTTCTGATAATCTTCCCATGATTTTATTGTTTAGGATTCATGATTGGCCATATTCCTCTCCATCCATAGAAAAATCCCAAATGATATCGCGCTGCAAAAAAGTAAATGGTATGCTTGAGTTTACCCATTGGTAAATACAATAATAATGCTGTAACAAGAGTATAATATAAAACAATGCCATCACTCATAAATAGTATTAATGCAGTTGCCAATTGGAATAAAGTGACCAATAGGTTTGAGATAAAATCATCTGGATTTGAAAGCGAAAGAAGCTCAGATTTCAGTATTCTCTTTATTAAAATTCCTAAACCAGAAATGCTGGAAATGATCAAAAAGCCAATTAAAATATAGTTTGTTAATTGATTAAGTTCAATTTTAAACAGAAACGTAAAAAATAAAAAAATGGATAAAAAAGTTCCAAGATGATAAATAATTCCTGCCATATAGGTAGGCAAATGCAAATAAGCGGATTCTTTTTTAGCCGGACTCATGGCCTTTGTAAAAGAATATTGTACAGCTTTAGAAATATTTCCACGCTGTTTAGAAAAATCATGCGGGTTTCCTAATCGAATAAGTCTGATTAAATGAAATAAAAGGGAACCTATGCAAATTACCAAGGCTGCTAGTGCCATCCAGTGATACCAATACATAATTTCATCGTTTTATTAAACGCAACCATCAGGTTTTGGTAATCCGGCGATACGACAAGCACCCCGTGCTGGACCCAACGGAAATAACTCGTAAATCTCTCGAAGACGAACGCCTGTTTCCTGGCAAATAACCCTAATCATCGGAGCCATGCCTTTTTCTTCCCAATTCTTGCGAATTATTTTTACAATGGCCCAATGTTTTTCGTTCATTTCTTCAATACCATCACTCTTTGCAAATAAATTTGCAACTTCTTCATTCCAAATTTCCGGATGTGACAGAAATCCGTCCCCATCAACTTCAAAAATTTTCCCTCCTAATTCAATAGTAGCCATACCTAGATTTTATTTGATTAACACTTAAATTAATTCATTATCAAATTTGTCAATAATTTCCTCTGGAGTAAGAGGTGTGTCAGGTAGAACGAAATCGGGGCAGAAATTTAGTGTTGCTTTAGTAATGTATCTCTTACATGTGCTCCAGTATTTTTTATCCTGAAGGCAGTAATTTGTCATATAATTTTCCTTGGCTTCTAAAGTAGCTACAATTATAAGGCTATTTACAAGTTTGCAATCATTATAATTCGGACAATGGTAATCTGCCATGACTGATAAAAACCCGAAATTTATAAAAAATTCTGATTGATATTATTGATGAAATCCAATATATACTCAGTATAAATAAAACTCACTAATATAGATGTGTTTATATGATATTGGATTAAAAATATTTTTTGGAGAAATGTTTTTTAAGCCAATGCAATCAGTAAAATAGCTAAAATCGAAAGGAAAATCCCTATCCAATTTGTCAAACTTAATTTTTCACGGAAAAAGAAAATCCCTAAAAGTGCAGATAGCATTACGATACCCACATTTTGTAATGGGAACAAAACGTTGCTTTCAAAGAGGTTCATTGCCAAGAGCATGAAATAAGTGGTTGAATAATTGAACAGTCCTAAAATAGTACCTCCAATAATACTCTGAATGGTAAAGGCTTGTTTTGTTTTAAAATATCGATAAATAGAAATGATTGAACCTATTATTAAGGCCGTAATAAAAATCATGGTTAGAAACAAAGTATAATCTCCGGCAATATGATAATGTTCAATGTATTTCAGCAAAGTATCGATAAGTCCGTTGGCAAAAAATATAATTATTGGAAGGACGATGATTGATATTTGAATTTTATTTTTGCCTCTTTTATAAAAAATGAGAATAAAAGCTGAAAAGGTCGAAATAATCCCCAAAACAATAAGTGCATTTAATTTTTCTGAATACAGAAATATTCCTGCAATAACAGGAATAATTACCGACATTTTACTGAATACAGCTGTTATTGCAACACCTGCTTTTTGCGATGATAGGGCAAAAAGAATAAAGGTAAAGATGAATACAAATCCGATTAATAATGAAAATGGCAACCATGATTTTGTAATTATCATTTCGTAATTAAATTCAGAACCTAGAATGATTATACCAATAGTAGATGCTGCCAAATAATTAATGGTCAGAGCTTGAAAATTATCAATTTTAAATCGTGGAAATAACTTAAAAGCAACAAAAATCAAAGAGGAAAAGAGAATGGTTAAAAAGATAAAGATCATTTTTCGCTATATGCTATAACAAAATGTTATTAGATTTTCACTTCACTTAAATGTACTGCTCATAAAATTCAAGAAAGCGGGTTGCAATTGCTTCCCAACTGAAATTATCCTGAACAGTTTTATAAGCATTATTGCCAATTATTTTCGTTCTCTCCGGGTTTTCGAGAAGCCTTATCATGGCATCTGCAAATTCACTGCTGTTTGATGGATCAACTAATAATCCATTTTCACCATGCTCAATTACATTTCTGATCCCGCCAAATTTCGATGCGATAACCGCTTTCCCACAAGCCATTGCTTCCTGAGCTGTCATTCCAAAAGGTTCAAATAATGAAGGTAAAACAAACATTTCTGATTGCTGGTAATAAACAGGCATCAAATCATCAGGCACATAACCAATCAAACGAACACGTCCGTTCATCCCATTTTCATCGATGATATCTTTCATTTTTTGATACAGATCAACTTCTCTTTGTTTTGGATTAGGGGATCCGCCTCCAATTACGAGGTCAATATCTGCTATTTTTTTTCTGACTATATCAAAAGCGTGCAATAAAAAATCATGACCTTTATTGGTCTCAATGCGGCTGATGCAAAACACATATTTTTGAGGCAGCCCTGTTTTTTGTGCAAGCACTTCCTGAGCAGGCAGTTGATAAGTATGAATATCTACCCCAGGTGGTATATCGATGATATTTGTTGGTTTAAAATGATAAAGTGCTTCCAGTTTCTCCAGCTGAACAATCGAAGTAACCGTTTGAGCATTCACATTTTTGAAAATCCTCATTTCTTCTTGAATACGATGTTCGAAATTGAATTTCTTTTCCATTTCAGCAGGATCACCGCCCATTTGATCTTTTTTCCAAGCACCCAATGAGTGGGCCGTGAAGAAGCTAGGTTTATGAAATGCTTTTGCTACTTCGAGAGTGACAATTCCTGCGTCGACATAATGACCATGATATAAATCGTAATCCAGCATATTTTGCCTGATAAAACTGATCATGTTTTTTGATAGTTCGGGTAATATTTCATAAATAAACTCCTTAGGAATGAATTCCCAAGGACCTGCTTCTATTCTGATTACATTAACTTCGGGATATCCCGGAACAGGATCGATTTGTTTCTTGCTTTTATCAAACCAGCGGGTGTAAATATCAATTTTAATTCCGAGTTTTGATAAAGCCTTGGCTAATTCCAAAACATAAACTACCTGCCCTCCTGTATCGGTTATGCCAAGTTGTGGGATCGGATCAAAATACCCGTGTGTACTTAGCATGGCAATCCGCTTAATTTTTTTATTCAACATCATAAAGATAGTATTGCGGCAGTTTTTCGATTTGGTTTTGAAAGAACCAAAAGTACTAAAAATTGACTAATTTCGGGGCATGAAAGTGCCAAGCAATAAATTGATACATGTTATAAAATATTATAGCGACCAGCTTACAAAAGTTTATGATGAGCTCGAGAGTAAAAGTATAATGTATCAGTTGGTTAGACATTTTTTTAAATATGAAAGAATCGATTTCGTAAAATCGCAGGAAATCAGATTGAGCGAATCAGAACTGCTGACAGTTCATTTTGCGGTAAAGGAACTGTTATTAAATAAGCCATTGCAATATGTAATTGGTGAAACTGAATTTTTGGATCTAAGAATTAAGGTGAATGAGCATGTATTGATTCCAAGACCTGAAACTGAGGAATTAGTGCAATTGATTTGTAAAAGGGAGTTTCCGAAAAATGGAGTATTGCACATTTTAGATGTCGGCTGTGGGAGTGGTTGTATAGGGATAGCCCTGAAAAAGAATCTTGGATCATCTGATGTTTATGGTTTAGATATTTCTGAAAATGCGCTTAAATTGGCAAAAGAAAATTCAGAACTAAATGATGCTGATCTCCATTTTATTTTATGTGATATTTTAGATGAAACGAAGTGGGATGATTTAGGGACTTATGAAATGGTAGTCAGTAATCCGCCTTATATAAGGGAATCGGAGAAGGAATTGATGAGGGAAAATGTATTGGAATTTGAACCTTTGCATGCTCTATTTGTGAAGGATGATGATCCCTTGCTTTTTTATCGAAAAATAGCTCTATTCTGCGAAAAGCATTTAACAAAAAACGGAATATTATATTTTGAAATTAATGAAGCCCTTGGTAAGGAAACAAAAGAGATGCTTGCTTTAATGATTTTCAAATCCATAGAAATTTATAAAGATATAAATGGAAAGGATCGATTTATCCGTGCAGAGAGGATTTAACACTATGTAAAGAAAAAGTAAGGGGCAGATTGGTGTATTTCAATCTGCCCTTTTATTCCGATATTTTTCGCACTTTATTTAAGGCTCTTTTTTTCGTGGTATTTCGTAAAATCGCGTTGCGATTTTAATAAATTGATGGCATTTAAAAGTAAGTTTTTAGTCTCGCTTAAAATGGCAAGATAGAGTAAGCTGTTTTTTGTTCCAACCTCCATGCGCTTAATTCGTTTTATTTGCTTTTTGTTTTTGGAAGCAATAATCTCAATTAATTCATGTTGCATGATAATAATCTGATCAATATTTTGATATTCTTTTTTAAGAATCACAGACTGAATGGTCATCAATATTTCATTTACCTTTTCCTTTAGCAACATTAATTCTTCTACCTGAACATCGATGAGGCTTTTATGATTATTATTAAGATGATTATGACAAGGATTGCTTATGAATGTAATATTATGAGCCAATTCTCTAAGATAATCAAGCACTTGTACATAATAATGACCTGATTCAACAGAATCTTCATTTAGCCTGCTAATGGTGGCACTTAAACTATTTTTTAGTTCTTTAGTATCAAGATTGAGTTTTTTGATGTCTTTCATTACCTTCTTAACCTGTTTGAGGTCTTCGGCAATGATCCCATTCAAAATTTCCTGATAATAATTGTTCACATCAACAATCATAGTTGAAACAGTCAAATTACAACGCTGTACAATATTCTTCTCACCAATGTCTTCGATCTGATCTGTAAGCTCTTTTTTCGTTACCCTGTTTTTGTGGATTCGATGAGTACGATATACCGTAATGATTGCAACGGCAACCATCAGAGATATTCCGAATATCCCGGTATAATAGAAAATAAGAGCCATTATAAATGCAAGTGTAAAAGCAGAAAGTGCAGTAAAGAACCATCCGCCAATAACACTTAATACTCCGGTAATTCTATAAACAGCGCTTTCTCTTCCCCATGCTTTATCAGATAAAGAAGACCCCATGGCTACCATAAATGTGACATAAGTAGTGGATAAGGGAAGTTTCATTGAGGTGGCAAAAGATATTAGAATACTTGCCACTACTAAATTGACTGTAGCCCTGATCATGTCAAAAGCCGGGGCATCTTCTATGGAGTGGCTAACTTCGCTTGTTATTGGCTCAAATTGTTTTTCTATTCCGGCTTTTATTTTTTCAGGAACAATATTGCTGAATGTTTTACCGAAATTTAAACTTACCCGTACAATCGATCTTGATAAACCTGAAGATCCAAATCTTTCACTTCCTTCATCCTGTCTGCTAAGATCAAGTTCAGTTTTTGTGACTGATCTGGCCTTTTTTGAGAACCAAAGTGTTAAGACCATAACTATACCTGCAAACAATAAATATAGCGTAGGGGGTTTTACTGCACCTTGTAGGGAAGTCATTAAAAATGTATCTGCATCAGCACCAGGTTGAGCGATAAATGCCTTAAACGACTCAAATCCGGCAAGCGGAACACCAATAAAGTTTACCAAATCATTCCCTGCAAATGCCATTGCCAAGGCAAAGGTACCAACCAAAACAATCAGTTTTAAGATATTGAATTTGAAGGCCCAATGTAATATTTGTAAGAGTACCGACCATGAAATAAAACTTACGGTAAGTATTAAATTAGTGTTATTGTGAATAAAATCCTGAGTTTCATCACTCATAAACGTGGCTCCTTTCGCCCCTTTAATTAATATGAAATAGATGATCGCTGTAATTGCGAAGCCGCCCCAAAGTCCTCCAAAATAGTTCAGCCTCTTTTTGTAGTTAAAAGTGAAGATGATACGGGTAATATATTGTACGATGGCCCCAACCGAAAATGCAATCACAACGGATAACAAGATACCGGATATAATACCGAGTGCCTTACTTGAATTAATGTAAACGCTTATATCCTTTGATCCTTCAGGCATTCCGTAAATTTTGATAATGGATACGGCAACTGCGGCTCCCAGTAATTCAAAGACGATGGAAACAGTTGTGGAAGTTGGCAATCCATAAGTGTTAAATAAATCCAGGAGTATAACGTCTGTAATCATTACTGCCAAAAAGATGATAATAATTTCAGAAAAATAAAATTGTTGTGGATGAAAAATCCCTTTTCGTGCAACTTCCATCATCCCACCAGAGAAAGTGGCACCAACCAATATCCCTACGGCAGCTACGAGCATGATTATTTTAAACGGAGCAGCTTTTGAACCTATTGCCGAATTTAAAAAGTTGACCGCATCGTTGGTAACACCAACTACTAAATCTGAAATTGCAAGCAGGAAAAGTACCCCAATCAATACAATGTACACTGTTATCATAATGCTTTTATTAGTAAAACCCTTGAATTAAACAAGTATCTATTTGATTATCTTATTAATAACTTTGGTGTTAAGATTCGGTTAAATTAATGTTAAATTTATATTAAGCATTCCGAAACAATAAATAAGTTATTAAAAATTATTCACAATAAATTTAAGCCCAATGCTGGATTTCAATAATGTTTCCCTCGGGGTCGTTAATGTAAACAAAGGTGATGGTACCCAGGCCCTTGATCTCTTTATTAATTAAATCCCCAACCTGACTGCCACCATTCGCCAGTGCTCTTTTTAAAATAACTTGTACATCGTCAACTCTGAAAGCAAGATGAGCCAATCCTTCAGTATTGATTTTCTTGGGATGGGGTGAAGAATTATTGTCATATTGGAATATCTCGAGTGTTGGGCTGCCTACCTCAAATCCCGGCAATCTTAAATGAACTCCATTAATATGAACATCCTTAATCGAGGTAGCTTTATCCATCCAATCACCACTCAGGTCCCTTTCGGGCCAAAGCGAAACACATTCGAATACCTTGGTGTAAAAATCGGCTAATTTCTTCCAATCTTTGGAAATAATATTTACATGTACGAATTTCATATGCTTTAATTTTAAATTATAGAATGATGAAAGATTCAATCATGAATTACAGTTAAAGTTAATCAAATAGGAAATGCTTCCTATTTTTTAGGATGTTATTTTTATTAATTTGCGGGTTAATTATTAACATAAAATGCATATGTCGAACCAAGGCTTTTCATCTCTGGATTATATTGTTTTTATATCCTACTGTTTTTTAATTATTTTCATTGGACTTTGGGTTTCAAGGACTAAAAAGGGAACTAAGAAGACGGCCCAGGATTATTTTTTGGCAGATAAATCATTGCCATGGTGGGCCATCGGAGCTTCATTGATCGCGGCTAACATTTCGGCGGAGCAAATGATCGGGATGTCGGGTTCGGGCTATGCAATTGGTTTGGGAATTGCCTCTTACGAATGGATGGCTGCCATTACCTTGATTATTGTTGGGAAGTATTTTTTACCTGTTTTTCTTGAAAAGAAAATTTATACCATGCCCCAGTTTTTAGAAATGCGTTACGACGGTAGGGTGCGTACTGCCATGGCTTCATTCTGGTTAGTAGTTTATGTATTCGTCAATCTGACATCTGTTTTATACCTTGGTGCGTTGGCCATGGAAACCATCATGGGCATTCCGATGAATTACGCAATCATGGGATTAGCAATTTTCGCGGCAGTATATTCTATTTATGGTGGATTAAAGGCTGTGGCATGGACAGATGTAGTTCAGGTTGTTTTTTTAATTGGTGGTGGATTGGTAACTACATTTTTGGCTTTGGATGCCGTATCGGATGGACACGGATTTATTGCAGGTTTCAAAGTTTTACTCGAACAAGCTCCTGAAAAATTCAATATGATTTTGCATGAAGGAGAATTATTGATCCCTGACGGAAAAGGTGGTTTGAAGGATGCTTTTATGGATTTGCCGGGAATAAGTGTATTGGTAGGCGGGATGTGGATCGCGAATTTATCGTATTGGGGATTTAATCAATATATCATTCAGCGTGGATTGGCTGCTAAGAGCATAAAAGAGGCCCAACGTGGAGTTATTTTTGCTGGTTACCTGAAAATATTAATTCCATTAATCGTGGTGATTCCGGGAATTGCAGCGTTTGTGCTTACAAATGGAAGCGGGGTCATTGATCCTTCTGATAAGGCTTATCCATGGTTATTGCATAATTATGTACCTGCAGGGATTAAAGGTCTTGCCTTTGCAGCTCTCGCCGCTGCTATTGTTTCTTCTTTGGCGTCAATGCTTAACTCCACTTCGACCATCTTTACCATGGATATTTATCGAAAATTTATTAATAAAGATGTTGGTGACTCGAAAATGGTTAGTGTGGGACGAATTACTAGTTTTGTGGCTTTGGTGGTAGCTGTATTATCGGCACAGCCATTGCTTGGCAATCTCGATCAGGCCTTTCAATACATCCAGGAATTTACGGGCTTCGTAACCCCTGGTGTAGTTGTCATATTTTGTTTTGGGCTCTTTTGGAAAAGGATTACTTCAAATGCAGCGCTCGCAGTTGCCATATTAACCATTCCTCTGTCATTCTTGTTTAAAATTTTATTACCCGAAATCCCTTTCATTGATCGCATGGGATTGGTATTTTTGATGCTGGCCCTTGTTGCTATCATCATAAGTTATACTGATAAGCATTTACAAGCCAAAGGCCTTGAGTTAAAAAGAAGCATGTTTAAAACAGATGTCAAATTTAATGTTTTAGCTATCTTTTTAAGTGTAATAGTAATGGTATTATACCTGTTGTTTTGGTAATCAATTTTGGATTCTAAATTCGAAAACACCTAAATCAGGATTTTCGGTTCTTCGAATACCAAGTATATCAAAAGGGGCTTTAGCTGCAATATGTGTTGAGCCTTTATCAACAGCAGGAGATAGCCTTTTTAGTTGGAAATTCAAATTTCGAACATCAAAAAAAAGTGAATCAGGATTTGTGATACACTGAATAAAACGATCGTCATTTATTATATTCAATCGTGTTTTCAAAGAATTGTGATCAAATTTTAATATAGGGTTACCTGCGTTCAAAAAGTCTATTAACAATTCATCATTCTCTCTTCCGTCGATAATACAATTTCCAATATGGGCCTCAAATTCACGAACAGATGAATTTCCGTCGCTGTCACGAATATAATTGTTCAAATAAACAGATGGTGTTTTACGAACCGTTGAAGTCCAATAATTTGCGAAGGTTGAATGAATAAAACTATACTTACCGCCCATTGTTAACGAGAGTAAGTAATCTCCGCAATTGGTCACTAAATTATTACTTGCTGTAATTTGATAATTTCTTGCTAAAATACCTCCTCCGCTCATGTTCGAAATTCTTGTGTTATTAAGAATTAAGGAGTTCCCCATAGGATTGTCAAGTGTTTCAGCCTGAATACCAATAAACCCATTTTTGATGATGGCATAATTGATCTCATTATTTACACTTCCCTCATTGATCCAGATCCGATCCCATTGTCCGGGCAAATCCCGATAATCTTCATCTAAACGATCACCGGTAAAAATAACAGGATCTTCAAGTGTTCCGTTTACTTTGATACTGCCACCTTTATAAACCCAAAGTCCTGAATTATTGTGGAAATGGATTTTTGCCCCTTTATCAATTTGTAACACTGCACCTGAATCAACCACTGCATAACCATAAATAAGATAGGGTCTCGTGCTCTTCCATTGAACTTTTGAATTTTCAGGAGCTACAATCCGAAAGGGTGGAAGTCCCGGAATATTTTGATTTGCGATGATGTAATTTGCATTCTGACCCCAGGCTACCAATGAAATAATTTGAAAATTTAGATCGGTCGTAAATCTAAGTTGGTCGGAAACCACAAAAGGGCTATTTATATTATTTGGATCGATAAGTACCTTGACAAAAATATAAAGACTGTCCCCACCATCAAGTTCGACATCATTCAATTTTAAGGCTGCCAAACCATCAATGTTCAGCCGATATGCAGAAGCTTCACCTCCGGCTAATTCTATTGATCTGATTAATATTTTATTACTAGAATTGTTGTAAACTTTGAGCTGTTTTGTAATTGACCCGATGCTTGTAAAAACGGTATCAAAGACAATGGAATCAGTTGAAAAACTGAGTGTTTGTCCAACCGGAAGATCAGTAAATTTGTCTTTTTTACAGGAAGAAAAAAAGAGTAGAACAGCAATCGGAATTACGAAAAAGAAGCGATAATATTTGGTTGTAGCTGTAAGCATAATTAATTTTGATTCTCAAAGATAAACAAACCCATATTTATACGGTAGATTTTAATTAATATTGTGTTTTAATTACGAAGTGTTTGTTACGTAAATTTTGAGGTTGTGAAAAATTGGTTTAAAATTAGGATTTTGTGCCTGCTAATTATAGGGTTTTCCTCCTCGGTTAAATTGAATGCTCAAGAAAATGATTATAAAAATTTTCAACCAAGGCGAAGTTTTATTGGTGGCAATTTAGGGATACAATTTGGAACGCTTACTATTATAGATGTATCACCATTTCTGGGATACAAGCTAATAAATAATTTGTCGATTGGGGCGGGCTTTACTTACCAGTTTTATAAGGATTCCAGAACTGAACCTTCCTATACCAGTAATATTTATGGAGGCAGAATATTCTCAAGTTATACTTTTATACCCGAGGTTTTTGCCTATGCCGAGTATGAGGTGCTAAATATAAAAATCCCTATCGGTTATGAAGAGTATGCAAGAAAAAATGTCAGCAGTGTCCTTGTAGGTGCAGGTTATCGTCAAATGATCGGGCCAAACCTCTATTCAGATATTATGATTTTGTGGAATCTTACCGAATCACCGGATTCTCCATACGCTAATCCCATATATCGAGTTGGATTGGTCATAGGATTGTAATTTGATTAATGCTTTTAAATTTTCTTTAAAACATCAATCAGTAAATTCCAAAATTTCACGGTGCTTTCTATGCGCAATCTTTCATCAGGTGAATGGGCTCCTTTAATCGTAGGGCCAAACGATATCATGTCCATTTCCGGATAAATATCACCGATCAGTCCACATTCAAGTCCGGCATGAATTGCCAGTACTTTAGGGTCTTTATTAAATAATGAACGATAAGAGGCTGCTGTAAGTCTGACAATTTCTGAATTTGGATTTGGGGTCCATCCGGGATAACCATCAGAATGATAGATTTTAGCCTTGGTATGCGTAAATGTTGCCCGTACCATGTTTGTCGCATCTATTTTTGAGGACTCCACAGAGCTTCGCTGACTTGTTGTTATTTTGATAAAATCATCTGAAAATTTTACCGCAGCAAGGTTTGTGGATGTTTCTACAAAATCAGCAATTGATGCTGAATAGGCCAATACTCCGTGAGGACAAGCATAAAGAGAGTTTAGCAAATTGTCTTTAGAATATTGATCAATGATAAATTTAGGCTTATCAGTTTTTTCTATCTGGATATTCAAACCGGCATCTGTGAGTTTGTATTCATTTTTTAATGTTGAAAAATAGGTTGCCACAAAATCCTGAATGCTTTTCGAATCACTTTCTGAAACACAAACAATTGCATAAGCCTCCCTGGCTATGGCGTTACGTAAATTTCCACCATCAAAAAGAGCTAATTTGAGGTCAAACTTCGATGAGACCATCCATAGCAAACGATTTAGAATTTTGTTGGCATTGCCTAAGCCTTTTTGGATATCATCACCTGAATGTCCACCTTTCAACCCATTAACAGTGATTTTGAGACTAACGAATTCTTTAGGAACTGCTTCTTTTTTATAGGGCATTTCAATAGTTGTATCTTTTCCACCTGCACAACCAATATAAAGCTGGCCTTCATCTTCCGAATCAAGATTCAATAAAACTTTTCCTTTAAGAAGGGAAGGGGCAAGATGTCTTGCTCCAGTCAATCCAGTTTCCTCGTCAGCCGTAAATAAGCACTCTAATGGGCCGTGCTCAATTTCTTTAGATTCCAGAATGGCAAGCTGAGCAGCGATTCCGATACCGTCATCTGCACCAAGAGTGGTTCCTTTTGCTTTCACCCACTCACCATCAATGTAAGCTGTTATGGGATCCTTCTCAAAATCATGAATTTTGTCACTGTTTTTTTCACAAACCATATCCATATGGCTCTGTAAGACCACAGTCTTTGCTTTTTCTTTCCCTGCACTTGCAACTTTTTTAATAATAACATTCCCCACTTCATCCTTGTACGTTTCGAGGTTGTTTTTCTTTCCGAACTTTAAAAGGTATTCAATAATTTTTTCTTCTTTTTTTGAAGGCCGGGGGATTTCCAGTATTTCATTAAAATAATGCCAAAGACGTTCGGGCTTAAGGTTAGCAATTTTTTGATCCATTTTTAAAGACTTTAGTTAAAGCAGTAAAGTTAGTAAATTAGATTGAAGTTCGGCTTCAGGAATAGATGATTTAACTTAACCTCAGTTCGATCTAAGTGTTTCTCATGAAACTGATTCAGTATGTCTGAAATTCAGCTTTTTGAGCTAATAAGACGTTAGAATTTTGACTTTCTAATATCTAAAGTCTAACGTCTTATATCTTAATTCATTAAAACGCTTATGACATAGGAAGTATGTATTTTAATGATTTCTTATATCGAATTGAGGTTATTTGTCAA
>JAHIVC010000086.1 GCA_018816945.1 Bacteroidota bacterium
GTTTTTTTTGTAACAGATTCAATTATCGCACCAAGAATGTAATATCCGCAATTGCTATATTGAAAATTTGTTCCTGGCTCAAAATCAATATTATCACTGCAATACTTCTCAACAAACTCATTAACAGGATAGGCCCCAATATGCGCTTCAGGTAATGGAATGGCTGAAAATATTGGCAACCCAGAAGTGTGTGTTAGCAAATGATGCACGGTTATTTTACGCCCATTGTCCCTACGATAATAATCCAGATAATCACATATCTTACCATTTAAATCTATTTCCCCTTGCTCAACTAGTTGCATGATAAGGAAAGATGTAAATTGCTTGGTTAAGGATCCTATTCTGAATTTTGTATGAACAGAATTCGGAATCATCCACTCTCTGTTTGCTATTCCATAAGCCTTTTCAAAGATTACTTCACCATTTTGCGCAACCAAAACAACACCATTGAAGTTATTATTTAATGTAAAAGGTTGAATGAAATCATCTATTTTCTTGTCTATTTCTTGAGAAATGGCATTAGTTGAGAGTATTAACAATAAAAAAATGATAGTAAGATTATTTTTCATATGTACTATACTTATTTATCATGTTTAGCTTTTATTTCTGCCTTAACTCTTCAAAAATTTTTGAAGATACCCAGTAAATACCTTCCCGAGTCATAAAGAATAAATACTTACCATCGGGTGAAACATGGGGTAAGCGGCCCCATTTTATGGGTAGTTTCTTTCGTTCCGACCATGAATTATCCTTCATTCTGAAACTTACAAACAGTTCGCAAGTAGCCGCATCTTTTGTTGCTTCAATTATAATATAACTTTCATCGGGAGCCACATAAACAGAGTTTTCTCTGTAATCGTCAGTGTTTATTTGCGTGCCAAGTTTTTCTGGTTTTGTATAGCTTCCATTCAATAATCGGGTAACATAAATATCATAACCGGGCCGGGAAATAAAGTATATTGATCCATTGTTTGTGATACAACAAATGTTTGCATCTGTTCCAGATGTAATTATTGCTGGCACATCTGATGGCGAACTCCAGCCATTCTTTTGTTTTTCGACATATAGTAACTTCTCTCCATTGGTAAAATAGAGTTTTTTCCCATCCGGCGATAGCGTAAATTGTTGATAATATTCATTCTCCTTACAGAAGCTGGCTACTTCAGGTTTTGACCATTTTCCATCAACCATTTTCATGCAATAAATTCTATAATACCTCTCATTATTTGGTTTTGCCGCCCAGTAAACCTCATTACCATCGGGAGTGAAAATGGCTGCACTATGCTCGAAATAATCTGATCGTGAAATTACTCCTGGAGCAAACAATTCAGGTGTCATTCCCGGTGGTTTTTGCCCAAGATAAGGGCCTTTTAAAATTGGGAAGTCGTTCTGGTTTGTTTGGCCTTTCGAAACAATTGATAAAAACGCGATTACTAAAAGTAATATTATTCTTTTCATAAGCCTTTTGGTTTAAATTCTTCAATAAATGATGTATTTACCCAGTAGATACCTTCATCCCGTGTCATATAGAACAAGTATTTTCCATCGGGTGAAACAGATGGGAAACGCCCATTTTTAAATGGTAGTTTTATGCGTTCCGACCACGAACCGTCCTTCTTCTTATAGCTGATAAACAGGTTACTGTTTATTCTATCCTTGGTGGCTTCGATTATCATATAGTTTTCATCAGGAGATACAAATATTGCCGACTCTTCTTCGTCAGCAGAATTAATAGAACCTTCCAGTAGTTCTGGGTCAGTATAATCTCCATTTATTTTTCTTGAGAAATAAACTAATGCTCTTTTTCCAAATGATTCATTTGGTTTATATCTTCTAAAATATACCGAGCCGTCTTTGGTTATTGTATGCAGGTCATCAGAAACATCAGAGTTAACTACTGATGATATTTTAGTTTCCTTAGACCATTCATCACCTTGCCTTTCGACAAACCAAATATCTCCATCTTTATTAAAAAACAGTTTATTTCCGTCAGAAGAGAAAACAGGGTTGCCAAAATTGCGTTCTTTGTGAGCAAAAGCAATTTTTGGTTCAGTCCAAGTTCCGTTTATTATTTTCATGAAATTTATTTCAAAGTAACGGGTTCCCTGTGGTTTTCCTGACCAGTACACTTCATTCCCATCGGGTGAAAATACTGCGGCGCTGTGCTCAAAATAATTATCACGTGAAACTATTCCGGGTGCAAATATCTCCGGTATATTTCCCGGTGGTTTTTGTCCCAAATAAGAGCCCTTCAAAACAGGAAAGTCTTTTTGGCTGGTTTGACAATTTGCAAGTAAAATCTGCAATTGTACTAAAATCAATGTAATTAAAAATCTTTTCATTTTTTTCTCAATTTTTGATTATTCTTTCGGCCTTAACTCTTCAATAATTTTTGCAGTAACCCAACAGTTATCCATAAAAAAGTATTTCCCATCAGTTAAATTAATAAGTGTTTACAAATCGAAACTAAAAATATAATTGCATTAGAAATATTGCCAATTTATTAATATATAAATTTAATGTGCGATAAATTTGCATAAGGCTGTTTAATATATTTAAGTTTTTGCTTCATTTTTCGGGAATTAATCCATCAGCTTTTCCAGAGTGCAGAATTTTGTTAATTCCTCTACTCATAGTCCCAATTGGGGTTCCATAAACATTACTTAAAATCACTATTAGAATTCTCTCTTCCAATCTTCTAATAACCAGATTATTGAATTGAGTTATAGAACCATAATGAGAGCAAACAGTAAATGTTTTATTAGGATCAGTTATAGTGTCTTTATTAATATACCATCCATATCCATAGTTTTCACCTGCCACATATGGGGTAAGCATTATGTCTGTATATTTTTTAGATAATAAGTTGTTTGAGTTTAATACTTTATCCCATAATAAAAAGTCTTCTACAGTAGAGTATAAAGCACCAGCAGAGAATGGGATTGACATATTTTGACACCTGGCATTAAATAGTTTTCCATTATCGACTCCATACCCTGAAGCCCTATTTGAAAGAATATTTTCAGGATGATCATAGCCTGAATTTATCATTCCAGCTGGTTCCAGAATCATCTGACTCAATGATTCTTCAAAGGTTTTTTTTGTAACAGATTCAATTATCGCACCAAGAATGTAATATCCGCAATTGCTATATTGAAAATTTGTTCCTGGCTCAAAATCAATATTATCACTGCAATACTTCTCAACAAACTCATTAACAGGATAGGCCCCAATA
>JAHIVC010000087.1 GCA_018816945.1 Bacteroidota bacterium
ATCAATATTGGGTGTTGCTAAACTAGAAACATCCCAAAATATTATGGGTTCTTTTCATGAGAGTGAGGTTGATTATTCAAAAAGACTTTTTAAAATCAATATTGAGTCTATCCCTAGTAACACACAAGCAGTGGTAACCTTGCATTTTAGTCTTAGCGAAGCTGAATATATCACCCTAAAAGAAAAGAACGAGTTGGATATAAAGTGCGTTTATTTAACAACTAATGAATTAGGTGCAAAGAAGATAGAAATATTTGGGTATTCATTAAAAAAGGCTCTTGACATATATAGACAGTCATTTGGAAGTAATGCATTGATCGACATGGAGTTAAAAGTAAATGTTATGGAGAATAACTTATCAGATGAAGAAAGGACATCAATTACAAGATTATTCGAAGATGAAGGTAGTGAATTGGTATACAATACAACATGCAATTGTTCAGATAATATAAAATTGAAAAAACATAAACTATTAATCAACTATTAATTAATGATGCTAGATTACAACAAAAGATCCGCTAATGCAGACATGCCTGTTTGCCGCATGCAGGTCTGCATTGAGCTAATCTAAAATCTTGTGTCTTGTATCTTGCATCTGATCTCAAAAAACATTTATCTTTGCTTTAAACCAAAACAAAACATATGAAAACATCCGCCTATGGCGGAAAAAAATAAATAAAGACATATAAAAAATAGCGTTAGCTATAATTCTTGTATCAGAAAACCGCTAAATTCATGATTACCTACAAGGTTAAGCAGAAGCGCTCACGCCAAGGCGTGGGCTTGCTTGTTTGTAGGTAAGGGTGCTTAGCGGTACCTCTGATACGGATAGGCTGAGTTCCACGCTTTTTCCTTGTCCACTGTAGCTTTAGCGAAGGTGGATAAAATCTCCTCCTTGCCTATGATACGAAGAGGATCTCCCCAAACAATGTGGAACATAGCAGCATCTGCCTATTGGCGGATGCATTGTGTAATCATTAATTTTTACAGCTATGCAAAAATCAAACACTAAAAATGCCGGAACGGTTTCTCAGGCCTGCTTCGGCAAACGCGTACTTTTAATCGATCCGGATGAGCTTAATCATCAGCTTCATTATTTCCAGCTAAAGAAATATAAAATAAAACTTCAATGTAGCAAAAGCCTGAGGCATGCACTCTGGCTGGTTCAGGAAAATTATTATGATTTAATACTTAGTGAGATATTTTTTAATGGTCATTTGCATTACGAACATCTATTTACTCTACGACAAGAAAATCTGGTACCCATCATTGTTCAAAGTACACAGTCTGCAACAGGGCATTCAGAAAATTGTATAATACGGGGAGCAACAGCTTACTTCAGAAAACCTTTGCAATGGGTACCATATCTGAAAACAATTGAAGCTTGCTTGATAGATGTATAAAAAGCCGTTCAATTAAAAATCAGGAGGGATGGCTTCCCGCCTTTCCGGGACGACATCCCGTTCTACGGTTATATGAATGAATTATCATGCATTAATGACAAAATATAGGCTTTATGAATGATAAATCATACACATAAAACTTGACAAAGATATAATAATGCGTATATTTGTATGAGTAATCATGCAGTAACAATAAAATATAGGCTTTATGAATGATAAATCATACGTAGATTGGGTTTCTATGAGTGATAATGCTTTAAGTGAAACCATAGGTGCTTTTATAAAGCATCACCGTCTTAATCAAAATAAGACTCAAGATGAGATATCTACTGCTGCAGGCATTAGTCGTTCTACACTAAGTTTATTAGAACGGGGAGAAACAGTAACATTAAGTAGTTTTATTCAGGTGCTACGTGTATTGGATCTGCTATATATTATGAATGCTTTCGAAGTGAAAGAGCAAATAAGCCCCATAGAATATGCTAAGATGAAACAGAACAAAAGGCAACGGGCAAGAAATCAAAGTGAAGAAAATAATTCAAACAACGATTCCCAATGGTAGATTATGCTTATGTAAAAATATGGGGAGAACTTGTAGGTGTCGTACGCTGGGATCAATCAGAAAGGTTTGCGAGTTTTCAGTATGACACGAAGTTTCTCGCTGAAGGATATGACCTTTCACCACTTAAAATGCCATTACGTTCAGGGAACCGCATTTACTCCTTCCCCGAATTACGTCCAGGCCGTATTGGTGAGCCTGACTCTTTTAGTGGGCTTCCGGGCTTACTTGCCGATGCATTACCTGACAAATATGGTAATCAGCTCATCGACGTTTGGCTTGCACAAGAAGGTCGCCCTAAGGACAGCATGAACCCAGTAGAGAAACTATGTTTCATTGGCACCCGTGGAATGGGAGCATTGGAATTTGAACCTGCTCAACTAAAAGCTACTAAACAAGCCTTTACTATCGAAATAAAAAGCTTGGTAGATATGGCCCAAAAGATGTTATCCAAAAGAGAAGAATTTGAAACCAATCTTCAGGCAGATGAGCAAAAAGCCATGATGGAAATTTTAAAGATTGGAACCTCTGCAGGTGGAGCCAGGCCAAAAGCTGTTATTGCTTATAACCAAAAAACGGGAGAAGTTAAATCTGGTCAGGCAAAGGCTCCAAAAGGATTTGAGCATTGGTTAATAAAATTAGATGGCGTAGGCGATGCTCAATTCGGAGAAAGCCAGGGCTGGGGTAGAGTAGAAATGGCTTATTATCTGATGGCCAAAGACTGTGGCATTGAAATGACGGAATGTCAATTACTTGAGGAAAGAGATCGTGCACATTTTATGACCAAACGCTTTGACAGGGAAGGGAATGAAACAAAGCACCATGTACAAACACTTTGTGCGATACAACATTTTGATTTCAATAATATAT
Source organism: Bacteroidota bacterium (assembly GCA_018816945.1). NCBI lineage: Bacteria > Pseudomonadati > Bacteroidota > Bacteroidota bacterium. Next base: position 2,833 of record JAHIVC010000087.1, read on the forward strand.
ATGGATATAGTTACGAACAACTCTTCCAAACCATGCGGATGTTGAAGTTGAGTTATCCTGAAGCTGAACAAATGTTTAGAAGGATGGTATTTAATGTACTGGCTGTCAACTATGATGATCACACAAAAAACTTTGGGTTCATCCTTAAGAAAGGTGAAAATTGGAAATTGGCTCCGGCATATGATGTTTGCTATTCATACGATCCTAAAAACAGATGGGTTAGTCAGCAAACATTAAGCATTAACGGGAAGCACAAAAACATCTTGAAGGACGATTTGATGAAAATTGCTCTAACAAATAAGTTAAGGAAAGCCGATAAAATCATTGAAGAAATACAAAATGTTGTAGTTAATTGGAGCGCTTATGCCAAAAAAACCAATGTGAGTAGCGAAAGACGTGACAATATTTCTAAAACCTTAAAACCATTGAAATAGAAACTTAAAGATGATCCTCCAAGGGGTGGCACCCCACAACCCAAGAATACTATTCAAAATCAACCCATGAAAAAACGATCATATAACCTTTCAAAATCAGCCTTCATCAAAGGACTTCAATGCCATAAATCCCTCTATCTAAAAAAGTACCATCCGGAGCTGGAAGATGAGATTTCAGAATCTCAGCAAGCTATATTTGATAAAGGAACAAATATCGGAATACTGGCTCAACAACTCTTTCCGGGAGGAACCGATTTAGGAGGCTATATTCCACATAACTTCTTAGAAGTCTTCAAACAGACAGATCAACTGATACTGGGGGAAGCACCCATTTACGAAGCGGGTTTTAGCTATGATAATCTGCTTTGTTTTATAGATATAATGGAAAAAAAGAATGGTAAATGGCATGCCTGTGAAGTAAAAGGTTCAACCTCTGTAAAAGAAACCTATTTATGGGATACTGCATTTCAATATCATGTAATGATTTCCTCAGGTATTGAGTTGGAAGATATATCGGTGGTGTATCTGAATAACCAATATGTGAGAAATGGAGAGCTTGATTTACATGAATTATTTACTATTGAGTCCGTTAAAGACCAGATTCTCCCTCTCCTGCCCAAAGTAAAAGAATACATTAAACAGATGAAAGGAATGCTTGAGGATGATACCAGCCCTTCTATTAGTATAGGTCCTCAATGCAGCAATCCTTACCCTTGCAGTTTTATGGGACATTGCTGGAAAGATGTTCCTGAATACAGCATTTTTAATATTTCACGCCTGTCAGAAGACAAAAAATTTGATTTATATGAAAAGGGCATCATCAAGCTCTCTGATATTCCTGATGATTATCCTCTGAGTTCCAATCAACAACTCCAGGTATTGGCTGAGAAGAATGGAGAATCAATCATTGACAAAACTGAAATAAACACCTTTCTTAACAAACTGAAATATCCTTTATATTTTCTGGATTTTGAGACATTTCAGCCTTCAGTTCCGATGTTTGATCAATCAAGACCATTTCAGCAAATATGCTTTCAGTATTCGCTTCACATTTTAGATAAACCAAACGGAAAACTAATTCATAAAGAATTTTTGGCAGAAGCCAAAGATGATCCACGCCTTTCGTTTATCAGGCAACTTATTCAAGACATTGGCAAAGAAGGTGATATAATAGTCTATAACAAAGGTTTTGAAACCGCACGACTAAATGAAATTGGCAGTGACTTCCCCGAATACCAAAACCAAACAAACGAAATTAATCAACGAGTGGTTGACCTGATGGATCCTTTTTCAAAGAAACATTATTACACCCCCGAAATGAAAGGTTCCTACTCAATTAAAAAGGTCTTACCAGCATTGGTTCCTGAATTGAGTTATAAAAATCTAAACATTAATGAAGGAGGATCTGCCAGTATCGCTTTTGAAAGTCTTTACAACGAAACGGATGAACACAAAATCAAACAAACCCGGGATGATTTGCTTGCATATTGCAAACTGGATACTTTGGCCATGGTTGAAATATTAAAAGTATTATATGGGAATAGTTGAAAAATATTCTGAATTTGAAAAGATATCTTTAAGAAGAACGGGATGTATGGGTACTTGCCCGGTTTATTTAGTTGAAATATATTCAAATGGTAAGATAGAATATGAGGGTGAAAATTTTGTAAAGAAAACGGGTCATCATTCATGGTTGATTGATTCTCAGTCAATCAAAGCACTGAATAAAGCTATTCATAAGTATAATTACTTTACTATTAAACCAAAAAAGATAGAATTTGAGGTTACATGCAATCCATCTTGTATAACATCAATACAGCTAAAGGATGGTAAATATAGAGAGATAGAAAATTATTATGGTAATGATGAGTATCCAAAAATACTTCAACGTCTGGAAAAACGAATTGAAAATATTATTGGTATTGAAAATTATATAGGTGCTAATCAATAATAATTGGTCAATTGAAAAAGGTAATGATGCCAAAAATAGTTGGTGATTTTTCAATTAACTATTATAGATCACTGGGATGGCTTCCCGCCTAACAGGGACGACATCCCTCTATTCTCCAAAGAATTTATTAATAGCAAAATGACCATTCAAAAATATAAATAAGATAAACAAAAGATAGTGAAAAATCCACATACAATAATCGGCGCAATTGCAGGAGATATAATCGGTTCAGTTTATGAATGGAATAATGTTAATAACATTGATTTCCCTATTTTCAATGCAAAATGTGATTTTACGGATGATTCTGTTTTAACTTTAGCAGTTGCTGATAGTATTCTAAATAAAAAAGATTTTGCTAAAACAATATGGGACTATGCCAGACAATATCCCAATAGAGGTTATGGTGGTCATTTTGCCTCATGGATTCGAAACACTGATTTAAAACCCTATAATAGTTTCGGAAACGGATCTGCAATGCGAGTTAGCGCAGTTGGCTTTGCCTATGATCATTTATCTCAGGTATTAGAAGTAGCCAAACAATCAGCAGAAGTTACACATAATCATCCGGAAGGGATTAAAGGTGCTCAGGTAATCGCTTCCGCTATATTTTTAGCTAGAACCGGGCATACCAAAAAATTTATTAAGGATTACATTTCAAAAACCTTCAATTACAATTTAGAGGATACCATTTCTAGCATCAGACCTTCTTATAAATTTGATGAAACATGCCAGGGATCAGTACCACAAGCTATAATTGCATTTTTGGAAAGTTCCGATTATGAAAATGCGATTCGATTAGCCATTTCCATTGGCGGAGACAGCGACACAATAGCCTGTATCACTGGAGGGATTGCTTCTGCATTTTATAAGAATATCCCTCAGACGATTATTGATTTCGTAAATGCTAAATTACCTCAGGAGTTCCTGGAATTGATAACTAAATTTGATAAAAAATTTAATTTTAATATTCCTTAATCAGCATACCCTTTTAAGATACCCGATACTATTTATCATTTATCATAGCTATTGTACCCTCGCAGGTTAAGCGGTGTTCGTGCGCTCCTCACTTATGCAGGTCGGCTCCGGGCTGCGCCTTCGCCTGCTGTAAAAAAACAAGGCAAAATAAATCATTCCGCTCCGCTTAACCTCTATAAAACAACTCCAACCTGAACCTAAACAAACTCATAACTCACCTGTCCGCCGTGGCGGATAATTCATAATTGCGAAGCTTTGCTTCGCTCCATGGCCTTGTTTTTATTCAGCCCCTGCAAAGCGTTGCGGTGCTTCTCACTCGGTGCTACTCTTAGCCCCCAAACCCCAAAGTTGTTTCGCTTTGCTCAATATAAATAATTGGGGGCTAACCGCACCTTATCTTTTGTGCTCGCCTGCGTGTCGCAGCCCCAATTTCGTCATTCCGCATCTATTCCTTATAAATAATCACCCTGGGGTGTTTTAGAATGCTCCATTCCTTATTTAACGCTTGCAATGGGCTTCGCTTTTTGCCTTCATCATTTATAAAGGCATCTCAAGTTTAACCTCACTCATGTAATCCGGTAAAAACAATAATCCAAAACTTACAATTCAACTTATAACTCATAACTTATAATTCAATAACATTCGTTCGGTCAAAAACTTTCGTTGCTTCATAAAAGATCCCGCTTCAGCAGCTTCACTCCACATGTTCCGTTCAGCCGCTTCATTTTCCCATCCCCGATAAAAAGCTCCGCCCTCCCCTTCCAAGCGGGGGCTGCTCCGCTCGCAGCGGCTCGCGAGGGTAATAAGAGTCTGAAGTTTTTGTATCTTGGCTAAGAATATTCAATCAACAAATACATCATTCTTAACATCCTGTCTGATGCCCAACTACGACAATTATAATAGAGAAGAGAGAGCAATATGCGCCCATCTGTTCCGATTACTTCATGAAAATCTTGACTCGAAAGAAGAAAGTCCACTTGGTCAATTTATCAGCATTTTATCAAAAAATAACTTATCATTTAAAAATGGTAACGGTTCATTTCAAAATTTACGGTATGATAATGTCACCATTTTTTGTGAGGTATCAATTATCCGCGATGCTTATCAAAATACCAGGCCAGATATTAATCCTTTTATGGATGATTTGACACAATTAATAATGAAGCAGGAGAACATCTCAGATTGCCGCCTTTATTCTCAACTTCCTAAGCCATTAAACGTTATAAGTTTGACACATCCTAAACAAATTAAACAAAAGGCAAAATCAGTCGGCATTCAGCTATCAGAAAGCGAGAACAAAGTTTATGGAATTATGCAAGCTATGTTTAATGCAAAACCTGATCTTGTCATAACTATTGATAATCTTTTATTGGTCTGTGAAGCCAAATTCACTGAACCTTTTGATGCAGAACAATTGCATAGAACAGATTGTATCGCTGAGGTTTGGGCTAACTTGCTATACAAAGACCTGGGGTTCAATGAGCCTCCAATTTATTCAGTATTCAAACTAGGTGCAGCAGTCTTTAATCCACATATAAGTTGGAAGGATATTTCTGCAATAGCAGATAATACATACAGTACTTATGACAGAACAAGAATAGCAATTAAAAAAGGAGTAGAATTACTCAACCATAAATTTCTAAATTGATCATTTCATGTTTTTTCTTATATTTTCAACTCAGTACAATAAAACAGTATGAGTTTGTTTTTCTCCCCAAAACAAATAGCACAGGTTGATTTTTTTAAAATATTAATAGCACTAAAAAGTGAACAATACATACCACGCCTGTCCGCCGTATAGGAGGATGGGCGGATATAGTTACTAAAGGAACATATGGGCAAATTGAAAAAATAATAACAAAAAACAATTTTTAAATGGCAAGAAATATTTATCTGATTTTTATCACATCCAGCATCAAGTGACTTTTGTCGGTCGTCTGCAATAGCAAAAGCTATTTGGGCAATGATTGGCAAATCTGGACGAAACGTTTTTATTTTTTGGGTAGCTTCATATCCATTCATAATAGACATGTTGATATCCATTAAAACCAAATCAATATTGTTGTTGTCTTGGCATAACTTAATTGACTCTTCACCATTTTTAGCCCAGAGCGTATTAATTCCTGCTTGGTCAAGCACTAGCTTCAATGATTTATATTTTGTTCAAAATTCTCTTCAATTAAAACTGTTTTCATGATGAGCTAATTTTTATTTTCATCTTTGGGCATTGTCTTAGGTTCAATAATATTATCGGCAATTCTATACCCTTCGTACGGAATCGTAAAATAAAAAACCGTTCCACCTGCTTTTCGTCCTTCTGATTCGAACCAAATATTACCTCCAAGAAGTTCAGTCAATTTTTTAGAAATTGCTAATCCAATTCCTGCGCCTCCGTATGTTTTGGTATATGATTCATCCACCTGCCTGAAAATTTCAAAAATAATTCTTTGATCGTTTTTAGCGATGCCGATACCAGTGTCTTCAATATAAAATTTAAGCATAGGTTCACCATTAACTATTTCGATGCTATAACCATAATGTATACTTCCTTCATGCGTAAATTTAAGTGCATTTTTTAGAATGTTTATTAGTATTTGTTTAAGTTTTGCAGGATCTGTAATAATAGCTAATTCTTTCTCATACGAAGGGAGCATTAGGTTCAGATCAAGATGGTTCTTATTTGTTTTTTCCTGTTCGTGTTTAATGATCTCATGAATCTCTTTCAGAATAATATTCAAATTAATTTCTATTTTTTGAATTTTTATTACACCAGATTCAATTAAAGAAATATCGAAAATATCTTCAATTATCTTTAATAAATGGTTTCCGCTATCATTAATTGTTTTACTAAACTTTACAATATCACTGATTGGCAAATCCTCATGAATAACACTTGAGAATCCTATGATGGCATTGAGTGGGGTTCGTAACTCATGCGACATAGTGGCCAGAAATGCTGTTTTTAGACGGTCGGATTCGGTGGCTTTTTTAAGGGCTCTTACCAGTTTCTGTTCGGTTTTCTTTCGTTCAATTGATATACTAATCTGGTGAGAAATGATTTCCAATACTTCTTTATCTTTTTCGGAATATGCATTTGGATTGGAATAACTCTGAACCACAAATGCACCTGTTACCTCCCCTTTTATTTTTAGCGGAACCCCTAACCATATTTCCGAATCAAAGCCTACAGATTCAATCTTTCCTTCTTCTTCTAATTTTTTAGCATTTGCGTCATTAAGCAGAAGTGACACTCCCTGTTTAATAACAATTCCCGTAAGTGTCTTCTCTGCAGGAAAATCGACAATATCATCTTTTTCATCCTGATAGTACGGTATATGAATATAATCAGTTTTTTTATTGTAAAGTGCAATATAAAAGTTGTGAGTATCCATTAATCGCCCCAATTCTTTTTGAATAATTTGCATGATCTCCTTCAAACCAGTAGCAACTTGGTTGGCATTGGCAATATTAAGGATAACTTGCTGAATAAGCTCTGCGCGTTTTTGTTTTGTAATATCAATATTTGCCCCCCTATAACCAAGCAGATTTCCCTTGTCATCAAGTATAGGAACCCCACTTGTTAAAAAATGAAGATATTCACCGTTTTTAATTTTGTAAAGATTCGGAAAATCCCGAAACGGTATTTTTTGTTTAAACTTGTCAAATATGATATTCTTTAGTTTTTCTTTCTCTTCCGGACAAAATGAATCATAAAAATATTTCTTGCCCACTACCTCTTCAAGCTTATAACCCATCATATTTTCAATTACGGAATTGGAATAAGTGATCAATCCATTCGTATCCATTTCCCATATCCCTTCTTTAGCATTTTCAGCAATCTGCTTAAAACGCTGCTCAGAATTTTCGAGAGCTAGCTCTCTCTTTTTAATCATTATGTTGGCTTGAGCCAAAACATATGATATTACCCAAAAGCTTAAAGGAACTAGAATTCCAAAGGAAATAAGCTGAAAAGGATTTGCATACACCTCAAGGAGTTCGGAATACACCTCTGGAGGCGGAATTACATTGAAGTATTCCAAAAAGAGCATAGCAACATAAGAAACATTTACTGTTGCAGAACTATAATAACAAAATCGAGGGAAATCCGACAGACATAATGTTATTGCCACTATAGGAAAAAAGTAAAAAAAAGCATAAGGACTAAAAACCCCTCCCGAAAAATGAATAATACCCGTAATAATAATAATATCGGCCAGTATTTGGAAAAGTATTATAGAAACTAGTTTATTTAATTCTACGGCATCTCCCTTTTTTTTCACATAAAAATACCCAAGAGAATTATAAAAAATAATAATAACACCCAGTAGAATGCATACATAGAGCTCGTACTTAATTCCCATAAGTAATCCAGTTGGCACTCCAATGGCAGCCAAAACTATAATTACAATAAACCTAAAGCGATTGACCAGAATAGCTTTCTCAATAAAAAAAAATTTATTCAGATTTCCTTTCATAACTATCTATTAATAATAGTTGACGAGTTTACTTTAATATGGACAAATAATTATTGATATAAAATGACCAATATATTACTATTTTAAGAGACGGACTGGGTACAGAGTTATTTATGGCTACTGTAAAAAAATAACCCTCAACATATTACTACCTCAATAGTCAGTAATATACTGATAAACAGAATTAATAAGATGAAAGAAAATTGAACAGGGAATTTTCAATTTCTATACCGAATTTTTTCCTTAATCGGTTTCTGGCAGATTCGACACTACGGATTTCCCTAGAAATGACAGAAGCTATATCTTTGTTAGAGAGCCCTAGTTTAATAAGCGCACATAATTTCAACTCATTTTTAGTGAGAGTAGGAAAGTCACTGCTGATGCTTTCATAAAATGATGGATGGACTTCTTCGAAGCATAAGCGGAATTCGTTCCAATTATTACCAGAGATAAAATGACGCAATTCGCCTACTATATTTTGGATCTGCTTTTGCTTTGACGATTCGTGTGATTTGAGGTTTAGAATAACACTCTGAAGCTCTTTAATGGTTTTTAAAATAAATTGGTTATAACGGGCAAGTTGCAAAGTTGTTGAAGTAAGTTGACGGTTTTTGTAATCAATTTCTTTGCTAAGCTCATCCTCATTTTTCAGCAAAATTTGTTTTTGTTGTTGAACTAATCTTGCATTCATTTCTGCATTTTTAGTCAGTATTTTTATTTCTCTTTTCCTGCTTCTTAAAAAAAGAATGAAAAAGCTCAAGGTAATTAATAAAATAGCTGAAATGAACATGAACCAAACAATCTTTTGTTTTATACTTCCTTTTTCATTAGATAAATTTTGTTTGAGTAAATTGTTTTCCATTTCAACACTGTTTATACTGCTAATAGTGTTTAATATGCTATAGTTTAGCTGATTGTTGATATTCTGTATAGAGTCCTTGAGCACTTGATATATTAGTGAATAATTATAAGCAGATTTATAATCCTCACTCTTGCTAAAATACTCGTAAGCGGTTTTAATAATCGATAATTGGACAGAAGTATTCTTAATGCCTGGGTAAACTGCAAGGCCTTCGTTTAAATATTTCATACAACTATCTTTCATCCCTAATCGCCAGTAAATTTCTACTTTTGTTTCCGGTATGTAAACTGAACTAATTTTGTCTACTTGGTATTTTTCGGCGAGATTTATATAGGCCAGTGCTTCTTGTGGTTTCCCCAATTTTGAATTGACCAAGGCAAGGTTTGTATAAATGGCCGTCAAATTATTGGAATTATCACTCTTGTCAATTTGATCCAATGCTAAAATGAAATAATCCAATGCAGCAGTTAAATTTTCTTGTAAAACATATATGAAGGCCAGGTTATTATAATTATTGAATAGTTCTTTTTTCAGCCCAAGTTGCTGATTAATAACGATTGAAGCATTAATGTATTTTTTAGCTTCTGTGTAATCATCCTTTTGGATGTATAGTGATCCAATATAATGTAATGCGCAGGCAATGCCTTTCTGATTATCCTGGTTTTCTGATATATTCAATGCTTCATTAAGATATTGCAAGGATGTAATCCAAATACCATTTTCACCATAAACCCTTCCAATGTTTAACTTAATACATGCAAACAGCAAATAATCGTCGCGCTTCTCAATTATCTTTTCCTGAAAATAGGAATGAAGGAGAAAAAATAGTTTTAAAGCTTCAACATGTAATTCTTTTTTACGCAATGTTTGTCCAACTTCAATAAGCATATTACAACTGTCGAGTAGACTGAAACTGCTATTTTTTATTGAATAAATAGAATCAAGAAGCTTTTTGATTTCGGGGGCATTGGGATTTTTCGCTAATGATTTGTTGAATACTTCGTAAATTTCTGAAATAGAGGACATCTTTATGACTGAAAGCTTGTTGGAACTGATAAATGATTCTTCTGAATGTTTGGTATAAAAAAGAGCTGAATCATTTTGTGAGAGTAATGCAATAGGAGCGAAAAATAGTATTAAACAAACAAACAAGCAATTTTTCCCTTTAATCATTTTTTAAATTATTAATATTAAACACAACCTTTATAATTAAATCCTTAGATTTAACTATTAAAATTAATGAATAATAATATTTTGTTCTGATGGCTGAAGATGATACTAAATAGCATCAAAAATTCATACCAAATTTGATATGTGGTGCAAATGTATATAAAAACAGCAAGCAACCTATCAGTAATATATAATTTTGAGGTATATATTACCAGCATCAATAAACTGCATTGCTTCAACCCTCTCCTGATGAATCGAATTCTAAGACCTAACCAAACTTAATACAGAAAATATTTTTAAATTTTATGATTATAGAGCGACTCCCTCCGGGTCATATTGCTCAAATATATCTAACCTGCTTGACGCATGCCAAAGGGATGGCTTCCCTCCTTTTTCGGGACGCCATCCCTTTTCTTTTAAGCTTACATCAGGGTTGTCATTAATAAAACCTTAAGCAAATTTATTTGCCATCCCCCTTGCAATATTTTTTATTATTTAGCCATACCCTTGTGCCATCGCGCCGTAAACCATAAAAAACCTTGCAATTCAGCCCTCCCTCCTCATTTCTGATGCTTAAGGTTTGATTAATGGTTCATTCTGTTCATTTCCTCACAGAAGAACAAAGCAATAAATCGCAAAGCATTGCAAATTAACTACTTATATAAAGTTTTCCTTCAAATAAATTGCTTTAAGAACTTCTAAAACATAATTTTACTACAAATAAATATTCGATGAAAACAGTGTTTGATTTCTCGGCCGGTTTTTTAAGCTCATACGGATTGTTCATTTCCGTAGATCAACTCTGTTTCATTGACTCTGGTTTGATCGACCAGATTTTTAGTACAGTAATTGCATTAATTGGCGGAATTATTTCTACAATCGTCTTGAATATTCTTAGGGCAAAATTCCCGAAAATCTTCAGGCCGGTTTCATCAGGTAAAAAGGGAGATTCTCCTAATTAAGTCCGTATTAACTCCTAGTGCACGGGATCCAAATTCATTCAATCTATTGTACAAATTTTGAGTATTAAACAATTTATTAATTAAAAAACTTATTATCATGGGAACAATTTCAAAAGGGATCCTTGGTGGATTTTCCGGCAAAGTTGGCACTGTCGTAGGTGCCAGCATCTTCGGAATTGACGTCATGCGGTCTTATCAAGCAAATGTTGGGAACCCTCGCACGGTAGGCCAGGTTTCTCAAAGAACTAAATTCAGTTTAATTGTACAGTTTCTTAGATTGCTATTGCCAATTATTAAGATTGGCTATGCTCTTAAGGCAATCGGACAAAGTGCTTTTAATGCCTGTGTTTCTTACAATATCAAAAATTCGATTACAGGAACCTATCCGGATTATTCCATTGATTTTTCCAAAATAATGATTTCTCAGGGATCATTACTCAAGGTTCCGGCCCCAAGTATTGATGAGAATAATGCGTCATCTGTATCAATAGCCTTTTCTCAACACTGTTCGAGCACAGATACCGAATACAACGACCTTGCGTATGCACTGTTTTATAACGTTACAAAAGGTTCAGTTATGACTTCAATGGGAATTAGAAAACGCTCTGATTCGAATGTATATGTAGCTCCTGAAATGTGGGCAGTTGGTGATGAAGTACATGCCTGGATATTTTTCACTTCTCCTGATGGAAGTAAAGTATCCGATTCTGTGTATGCTGGTTCAGCGACCCTTAACACTCCATAATTAGAAGCCTCGCTTAACTGCGGGGCTTTTTCTTTTCCCTCCTAATTATTTCCCTAAGAATACAACCAATTTGCATCCAAAATACTCTAAGAATTGAACAAATTATTACCTTAATTTGCTTTCATTTTCCCTCAATTATCCTTATCTTTATATAAATCTAATGGTAAAATTCCCGTTGGACTTACTATTGGACTTTCGTTTTTTAAATCTTGTAATCGCTTAATAAAGTGATCGTTACAGTATAAGGTTCGAGTACCGTCTGGATAAAATTTTTTCTCCTTTTTTTATTACTGGCAACATCAAAATTTATTAATGAAATAGAATGCGATCCAATCTTCTCGCAACTTATAAAATGGGTTTTAGCCATTTCAAGCCATTTGCCAAATATCAACATTTTCAAAACAATCCTTCAACCGACAAATAATGATCACCTCTGTCATAAGAGATGCTCATAACTGTTTTATCTTTAAGCTGCTCCTATATCTTGCAATAGGTAAAGTTGAAGAAAATATAGAAATCTTAAATGTATTGAATAAATATTTTAGTATTACCATTGTTCCGGTTGTTTAGTATCCTATCCATTTGTCGCTCATTCTTACCGTTCATCCTTATAATTGTCTCCTAAGCGAATAAAAACTTCTTATTGGCAACCTATCATTTACTTTTATTTTTCATTTGGCGAGCATTTCCCGCTATTTTGATTTCTGTAACTGAAGTGGCGAAGCTATATATATTCTTATCTCACAAAACATTTAATTTGATAAGTTTTAGCTTGACAGTCCATTACTCAAAATTCAAATTATTATGAAGACATTTATTCTTATAGCCCTTTCCTTTTTCATGACAAATAATCTTCTTTCTCAGAACATCAATGAGGTTGCTAAGCAAGGAGATCTTGATAACATCAAGGTTATCTTACAAAAAGATAAAAAACTTATTAATAGTGCAGACGAAACCGGATATACTCCGTTACATTGGGCATTAATTCGCCAAAATTGGGATTTAGCAAAGTTTCTAATTAGTATGGGCGCTGATGTAAATACACGTGGAGCCGATGGGGGATCGCCGATGCATTGTGCTGCAAATCATGAAAACACCGAAATCATTGAACTCCTAATTAAAGAAGGGGCTCAGAAAGATTTAAAAAACCTCTGGGGTAACACCCCGCTATGCTTGGCATCGCAAAGAGGATGTGCAAAAACAGTTCAGATTTTAATTTCAAATGGAGCCGATATTTCAGCAAAATCGAATGAGGGATGGACACCGATGCATTATGCATATAGATGCGGGCATAAAGAAGTGCAAAAGATACTTGTTCATGCTGGTGCTTCCGATACAATAAAAGACCAATTTGGAAAACTTCCTTCTGATTATCGATTCGAAAGACCTGTTCAGATTCCAGTTACTCCTGATAATTTAAAGGATTATGTTGGAATTTACAATGTTGGAGGAAATTCAACTGTTCGTGTTTTTATTTCAGATAACAAGCTAATGTTGGAAGAGTACGCTATTGATGAATTATATCCCATAGCACCCGACCAGTTTTATGATTACCGGGAACCCTGGAAAATTCGCTTTTTCAGAAATATAAATGGAAATGTGGATAAAATAGCCATCGATTTTCAGAGACAAACCATAGTTGGAAAGAAAGTGAAATTTAAGGATGAAATTGTTGAAAAACCGCGCCTTGGTATTAAAGTCCGATCCATAAATGCTGAGGATATAAATTATGAAGCATTAAAGCTATTGTTCTACGAACAAAAAGCCAATGCCTATGCTCAAATAGTAACTTTTGTTCAGGAAAATTCGGTTTCGTTCGATGCAGGGTTAAGAGAGAATGATATTATTCTTGAGTTCAATAATGTGAAATTAAATGAACCAGGTGATCTGTTCAGGTTGCTTTATGATGTAAAGATAAACCCGGAAGTACCTGTTAAAATATTGAGGGATTTAAGGGTTGAATATCTTATACTTAAGTTCATTTTACAATAAAAGAATATACTATGAAAACAAAAATGATGAGAACAAAAATGCTTTTAATATTCTTATTTATAGCTTTCTTATATAGAACTGATTTGGCTGCACAGGAAATCGAAATAATTTCAAAAGATCTACTAATCGAGGACACAAGACAACTTATTAAGAACATTGAAGTGAGTCATCCCGATCCATATTTGAATTTTGGAGGTAAGATAGCTTTTCACCGAGAATTTCAGAAAATTCTTTCATTAACACCCAAAGAAGGGATGACACAAAACGAATTCTATAACTCATTAATGCCATTCGTTGCTAAAATTGGTGATATGCATACAGGCTTAATTAATCCAGTAAAACCAATGCAGAATGGTCCTGGATTACCTTTGAAATTCAAGATTATTGATTGGGATCTAGTCGTTGTTGAAGTGCCCTCATCTGAATATAAAAACTTGCTTGGAAGCAAATTAGTTTCAATATATGATATTCCTTTCGAAAAATTGCTTGTACGACAAACTCAACTTAGGGGAATTGAAAATAAACCCGGGGAGTTAGTTTTCCTTTCGATTAGTTTAAAAAGTTCAAACGGGATTAAAAACATAATACCAGAATGGTCAATAAATGAGAAAATACCGGTTGAATTCAAGTCAAAATCTGGTAATATAGTAAAACAGGATTTTCAGATTTCTGGCGATAATAAGGGAAACGCGATTTCTATTCCAACAAAAATTGTAAAGCCTTCAGTTGAAAAATCCGATGTGGTTTACAGTTTTATAGATAAAGAAGAAACCGCTTTACTAGTAATATCAAATATGGAAAGATACCGCGAAGCAAGCGAATCCTGGTTTTCAAGTGGTATGGAAGGGGCTGCTGAATATTCTGGTATTGCATATCAACATTTTAATAATGTTGAACCACCTGCAAACAGGGAAGATCTTTTAAAAGGAATTCCATCTGCAACCGAAACATTTGTTTCGTTGATTCAAGATTTGAAAATGAATAAAACCAAAAACCTTATTGTTGATTTACGCGATAATACTGGTGGAAATTCAATGATGAAAGAAATGCTCGTTTATTTTCTTTTTGGTAAAGAGGGATTGCTTAGTATGAACACGGGATATCAAATTATTAAATACTCAGATTTATATTTTCAAACCTATTCCTCCGATTCATTATCAATAATAAATAAACATAGAGATATATTGCTCACAGGAGACGATTACGATTTTGGAAAAGAAAAAGATTTCTATAAAAACGATGTTGATCTGGAGCAGGTAGAGGAATTTTTACAAAGCTCGTCAACATTTTGGAGTGTATATAAATCAGAACAATATCATATACCAGCGGTGCAACTTGAGAATATCATTGTTTTATGCAATCCGTACACTACAAGCTCTGGGTTTAATTTGTTAACATCATTAACAGAAAAGGGAGCCAAATTGCTGGGTACAGCATCAGCACAACCCGGTAATAATTTTGGTGATATTTTGTTTTTCCAGCTTAACAATTCAGAAATAAAAGGCTATGTATCATTTAAACAAAATATTACATTCCCTGAAGATCCTGTAAAAGGCAAATGTTTTATGCCAGATTACCCATTGACATATGAAAAGTTCGCATCATATAATTTTGATCCTGAAGCAGAGATAATCTATGCTCTTGAGATATTAAATGCAAGTTTTAGTAAGAGTAGTAAAACCAAAAACAATATCAATGAAATCAAAAAGTAAGAAAGCAGGACTGATATCTAGCATAATTATTTTTTATGCAATAAGTTTATTTGCACAGCCAATAGATTATTCTAAGTTAACCGGAAAATACCTTGGTCAAAAAGAACCCGGATTAACACCAGAAATATTTGCACCAAACATAATTACAACAGAACTTACAGAGCATGGTACAGTAACATTCTCACCGGATGGCAAGGAAGTCTTTTGGTCCGTAATTTATTCGGATCCATTTAGAAAGAAAATTATGACCATGAAACAAGAAGACAAAGGGTGGACAGTTCCCCAAATTGCATCCTTTTCATTGGGCGAAAATGAAGGTAATCCTATTTTTTCTCCTGATGGTAAGCGCGTTTTTTTTACTGGATGGAGATCTGCCGAAGGATATGCAGGTAGTAAGCATTTAATAATGTATGCAGAAAAGACTGAGGAAGGTTGGAGTGAACCTGGATTGCTTGACCCTATTATAAATTCGATAAGTAGATATTGGCATATTTCTGTTGCCAGGAATGGCAACTTCTATTTTTACTCAGATAAAGATGGTGGAGGTATCTTTTATTCGAAATATATGAATAAGGACTATACTTCGCCCGAAAAACTTAATCTAAGTTTTGAAGGTGGAACTCCTTTTATTGCTCCCGATGATAGCTATATCATATTCTCTGCTAAGCAAGATGAAGGTTTTGGTGAAATTGATTTGTATATCAGTTTTCGAAAAAAAGGTAATACCTGGACTATTGGAAAAAACTTAGGTCCACTTATTAATTCTGATCAGGATGATATTTGGCCTATTGTTTCTCCCGATGGTAAGTTTTTATTTTTTACCAGTGCCAGAACCGGAAATATGGATATATTTTGGGTCTCAGCAAAAATTATAGATGAACTTAAACCAAAAGATTTAAAGTAATCATCAATTAGAGGATGAAAAAGAAATGAAAAAACTAATTCTAATCAGTTGTCTGCTGGCAGTGGCTTTGACAACTATTGCGCAGCAAAGCAATTTTCCAAAATTAAGTGGCCCATATCTTGGACAAACTCCTCCCGGCATAACGCCCGAGATTTTCGCTCCAGGTATTATTTCAACAAATATTACAGAGTGGACTCTCACATTTACACCGGATGGACTTGAGGCATATTACACAATACAAGGATTAAAAGGGTATAATCATCTGATCTGTGTTAAAGAGGTAAATGGAGTTTGGCAACAGCCTGAGATTGCCTCTTTTTCCAATCCCGATCATAATGCCGATCCTTTTATAGCACCCGACGGTCAGAAATTGTTTTTTTGGTCGAATGGCCCTGAAGATAAAACAAAAAAGCCCGGGAATAACAGCGATATCTGGTATGTCGAAAGAATTGGAAATAGTTGGGGAAAGCCCATACGTTTAGATTCAACGATTAACACAAAACACTGGCAGATTTTTCCAACGGTATCATTAAGCGGGAATCTGTATTTCAGCTGCAATTATCCCGACTCAAAAGGAGGCTTTGATATATATAAAAGCGAATTTATTAATGGCAGATACGATAAACCTGTGAATCTTAGCGATTCGATTAACACACCCTACCTTGAGCAGGAACCATATATTGCTGCCGATGAAAGCTATATAATTTTTGGTTCCGATCGTCATGCTCAGGGAACACAAGATTGGGATCTATATATCAGCTTTAGGAAGAGAGATGGAGAATGGACTACAGCAATTAATATGGGTCCCACAATTAATACGAAAGCGATGGAACAGGCTGCAATTGTAACCAGCGATGGAAAGTATCTGTTTTTTAGCAGCAACAGGGTTCGGGAATACAAACCCAGTTCGAATGATTTTAACTACCAAACCATTATAAATGCATTAAATGGCTGTCAAAATGGGAACTCCGATGTCTATTGGGTCTCCTCAGAAATTATCGAAAAGCTAAAACCAAAAGAATTTAAGTAATTATCAATTAAAGAGAAAAAAAATGAAAAAACTAATTCTAATCAGTTGTCTGCTGGGAATGACAATGACAACTAATGCTCAGCAAATAGATTATTCTAAGTTAACCGGAAAATACCTAGGGCAAAAAGAACCCGGATTAACGCCCGAACTTTTTGCGCTAGGCCTAGTTTCAGTTGGCAATGGTGTACATGGAAATATTGTATTTACTTCTGATTTTACCGAAGCAGCATGGCATCCTAATTATAAAGTAAATGGAAAAGCGCTCATTTACATTATGAAATATAAAAATGGACAGTGGCAGAACCCAGAAGAATTTTTTCCTAAAGATGGATATAACTACTCCGAACCATTCTACTCTTACGATGGGACCAAACTCTATTACCTTTCGGGTAATATTGGGTCTTCCGGGAATGCAGAAAATGAAAAAATCTGGTTTGTTGAACGTAAGGGTAATGGTTGGTCAGAGCCAAAGCTGTTAAGTGAGAATCTCCCTGCATTCCACTGGCAGTTCTCATTGGATAAAAATGGAAGCGTTTATTATGGTGGTGGAAGTCCGGATAAAAAAGGAGAAATTTACTATTCAGAATATAAGGATGGAGAATATGGAACCCCGGTGCGGCTTCCAGAAAGTATTAATTCTTCTTCAGCTGAATTTTCTCCAATCATCTCCCCGGATAATAGCTACATTATTTTTACCCGCATGTTGGAAAAGCAGAATGCACCCCCGCAGTCGAATCTCTTTATAAGTTTCAGAGATAAAAACAATAACTGGTCGGAAGCTAAAAACTTAACAGATGTTATTGGACACCCTGAGAAAACCCCATTTGTTATGATGGGGGGAGCCAGAATTACACCTGATGGCAAATATCTGTTCTTTACATTTTTTAATGGAAAGGGGCACATGGCTTACTGGGTTTCTACAAAAATCATCGAAGATATAAAACCTGCAGAGTTAAAATAGTTGTAAAAATAAAAAATCTAAAAAAGATGAAAAAGCTAATGATTAATCTCATTATTCTGGTACCTCTTATTTTTATTAATGCCAAATGCATTTCGCCGCAAATTGGATTAAGCCAAAAATTTTCTGTGGTTGGAAAATATAGAGTTGGTATGGCATACGGTTTTGATGTAAATGGGAATTATGTTTATATGGGTACTAATGATGGTCTGTTAATACTTGATATTAGTAATATCAAAAGCCCTGTATTTGCAGGAAAACTTGATTTAGGCTTTATTAGAGATGTTAAGTTGGTAGATGGCGTTGTCTATTTATCTGGCGGTGGAAATGGGTTCTTTATTGTGGATGTTTCTAATGTAAAACAACCAAAACTTATTGGAAAATATCAAGATAATGGAGAAATATACGGTTTTGCTAAGTCAGGTCCATATGCATTTTTATGTGACAGAAAGGAGGGTGTGAAAGTTATTGATATAAGTGATCCCTTTAATCCTCGAAAAATAAGCCATTGGTCCAATGGCGGGCAATATTGGGAAATTGAAATCAGGGATAATTTAGCTTATGTGGCAGATATTAGAGATGGATTAGAAATCATTGACATTACCAATCCAATGTCCTTGACGTTAATTAACACAGTTCCTGAAACTAAAGGAGCCTGTAGTATTCAAATAAACGATGAACAAATTTGTGTGGGTACTTTAAAAGGAATATTTGTTTTGGATATAAAGGACCCAAGAGTTCCAAGTCTGATTATGAGTACATTAACCAGCCAGGAGGTTAAAGAGGGATTCATATCAAAAGATTTATTGTTAGCAGGCACAGGTGGTGTTATTGCATTTGATATTACTAATCCAAAGGATCCATTACAGTTGGCAAAATGGACAATGAGTGGAACGCATAAAGTAATATATGACGGGTCATATATTTATACGGCCCTCAATAGGTTTTATATTCTGAAATTAGATAAAAACCAATAATATATGAATGTTGATTTTCACCCCAATGAAAAATATCTTTTGTTTTACTCCAAAGGTCATATTTACTGAAATTCCACAAAAATTATTGAAGAACTAAAACAGAAAAACTTAAAATATAAAAACATGAAAAAGCACATTAATAATTCTATAATATTGGTATTGTCACTAAGCCTCATTATCCTTTCATCTTTCGAATTAATGGGACAACCAGCCTTAAAGAGGGTGGGGAGATACAATACTGGCATATCCTATGGATTATCTATAAAAGATCATTATGCATATGTTACTACTAACACATCCCTTATTATCCTAGATATCATAAAGCCTGAAAAGCCGGTTAAACTAAGTGAACTTAAAATAGGTACTCCGATTTTTGACGTACAGGTAATGAATGATTATGCTTTTCTGGCCGCCAGTTCTGAAGGGTTGATTATAGCGAATATCTCAAATTCTAATAATCCTAAAATCGTAAGTAGGTATAGCGTTAATGGAAAAATTGCTAAAATAGAAGCAGATAAAAACCTTTGCTATACTTTAACCTATGAGAATGGATTTGAAATAATTGATGTAGGGAATCCGCTTGAACCTAAAAGCATTGGTAACTTTCAAATCAAAAATGCACGAAATTTAAAAGTTCAAAATAATATTGCGTATATATCCGATCCTAAAAATGGGTTAACAATTTTAGATATATCCGATCCAACAGAAATCAAAAAAATTAGGGTAGTTGATAATACAAAGGGAGCAGCCGGAATAGGTATAAACAATGGATTATTGTACTTAGGTTCTTATGGAAATCTGGTTCGAATATTTAATGTATCTGATCCTCAATCCCCAATATTTATTACACAATATCAATATTCGAATGAAGTCTCAGGTTTAATTGTTTTTGAAAATTATCTGATAACAAAATTTCAAGGGATCAAAATAGAGGATATTTCTGATATCTACAATCCTAGAGTTTATGCTCAATACCATATTCGGGGTATAAAGGGGGGAGTTCATGACATTATTGTACAAGACAATTATGTATTTTTTGTTCTAAAAGGTATAACAATTCTAAAAATTATCGAAGATCTAAAACCAGAAATATTAAGAAAATAGAAAGGAAACAGCTATGAAAAAAACATTGTATTGTATCGCAGTTATATTAATCGGGCTATTTACCTCCACTGTTGCTATTTCGCAAACAGGAAATACACTAGTAGCAAAACCTATTTCAAAAAATATAATTCTTGTCCAAACCGAACGAGGAATGGATACCCAGCTTGCAATTAATTCCGATAAGGGTATTGTCGTATTCGGAACGCATTGGGGGCCTGCAATTGAAAAGGAATATAGGGCTGTAATTGAGAGGGAATTTGGAAATTCCAATTTCAAATATGTTGTAAATCCTAAGTCACGGATAATATCATGCGGTGGAAATGTTTTATACAAAGATGCCTTGATTGTTGCAGACGATGAAGTTTATAATGAGATGGTCTTAAACAAAACTAAACTCAATGATGAGATTCAGCGAGAAGTAAATCTTTTTAATGAAAAAGCTGAAAGATCAAGAAATATTCTTAAACAAGGAAATCTTAGCGTTGATGACCAGGCCATGCATTCCCACTGGATGAATTACTGTCAGCGAATTGCCGATGATCTAAAAGCAGGGTATGATTTGGTATTACCTTCCTTTGTTTTTGAAAACAGGTTTACTATGAATCTGGGTAATATGATTCTGCACATGGAGAATTTTGCCGGAGCCGGAACGATTATTAATATCCCTGAAGAAAAATTCCTAATGTTCAATGGGATGTTTGATCCGCTTCATATTATAGGTCCACCACGGGGAAAAAAGCTGGAAATAGACCAATGGATTTCTATCCTGGAAAAATACCTTTCCGAATGCAGCAATTACGAACAGGTTGTTTTGGGTTACAAGGGCATTTGGCCATTAAAAAAAATTGAAGACAGGAAGAATTTCATGATACACCTCTGGAACGAAATTAAAAAAGCAACGGATGAAGGACTGGATTTCGAACAGGTAGAAGAAAGGCTTTCCATCGATTCTGAATTTAGCTACATTAAAAATTGGGACTTATATAGAGAAACCGGCGATGCATGGGTAAGGGAGGACTTCGAAAAGATACTGTTTGCATTCTGGGTGCATCTGCATCCGGTAATTAGCACTCATATTGATAATTTCATCAAAGATAATGGACCGGAAAAAGGGTTAGAGGAATTAAAAGATATTCTAAAAAACAGAAGGAAGGATTATTATATAAGCCAGTCTGCCTTAAACACTCTTGGTTATCGCCTTTTAAACAAAGAAATGAATGATCCCGCCATTGAAGTATTCACCATAAATGTTGATTTATATCCCGCCTCTGCCGATGTTTACGATAGCCTTGGAGAAGCCTATATGAAAAGCGGGCAAAAAGATCTTGCTATAAAGAACTACCAGAAATCCTTAGAACTGAACCCTCAAAATTCCAATGCTCTGGAGAAGCTAAGAGTTTTAAAATGAATAAGCTAACCATATATTGGCCAATCATTTTATTTAACATTAATAGAATAGTAAAATGAACTAATTAAAGAAAAGTAATATGAAAAAAGTATCTTTGGTAACTTTTAGCCTATGCCTACTCGTTGCAGTTGTATATAGTCAGAATACAGAGGTTAGTATGAATCGCTTAACCAAGCAACAATGGGCCGAGGATCTCGATTTTGTTGTTGACAAACTAAACGAGGTGCACCCTGGATTGTACAGAAGAATTTCGCCTGATTCATTATCCATCATAATTAGGAATGCAAAACTTGAAATTGAGAATTCCAGTTCGGATGTTGAATGTTACTTTGCCATAAGGGAAATTATAGCCGCATTACAGGATGGACACACCAACCTATCCATAAGGGGGAAAATTGATTTTATTAAGGGAAAAGTCCCCATTCAATTTGATTATTTTAATGATGGGTATCATGTGATAGGTGTTGAGAAAGGCAACAAGGAATTACTCGGATTAAAATTAATTGCTATAAATGGAGTCCCTGTTGAAAATATTATCCACCGTTTTTTAGAGGTATCCTCGGGCGATAACCGAATCGGAAGGCTTGGGAAGTTAAGATCTTATTTGACCTACCCCTTGATGCTTCAAGGTGCAGGTGTACAAATTACTGACGATGAAATTAACTACAAATTTATCACAAAAGATGGCAATCAGTTTAGTAAGACCATTGCTTGTAGCGATTATAATCCTGCCGATTTATATTCAGTTCAGGATTTATTGGGATCAGAAACTCCTTTGCACCTGAAAAATCAGCAAAAGAACTATTGGTTCGAGTACATAAAAAGCAATAAAGCAATGTATGTACAAATAAACAGAATTGAAAATCAAAGCACAAAAGATTTGTTTAGTAAATTCTCATATGAATTCTTTGATTATATTGATAAACATTCCGATGAGGTTGAAAACGTAATAATTGATCTAAGGTATAATGCCGGGGGTCAAGGAAGATTAGCAATCTCCTTTGCAAAAGAGATCATTAAACGAGGGAATATTGACACCAGAGGAAAATTGTTTGTTATATTAGGTCAAAAAACCTTTAGCGCTGCAATTGTTTTGGCAACAAGTCTCCTGGAGTACACAGATGCTATTTTTGTGGGTTCACAGAGTGCATGTCCTGCCAATTTATTCAGTGACAGCCAAAATGTTGGAAACCTTCCCAATAGTGAATTTGGTTTATCAGTTGCCTCCCGACAAATAGATAACGCGTGGATATCAAACCGCGAATATTTTAAAATTGATATTCCCGCAATAACTAATGGATTCGATTATTTTTCCGGGCAGGATCCTGCATTAAATGCTATACAAAATAAGGGAGCGATACCCCTTGAAGATATTGCTGCATTAAAGGGTGCTGATAGTGCATATATTGAGTATAAAGTTCTGGTTCAGAAGTACTCAGACATACTTTGGTGGTCCTCATCGGTCAATTTGGAGTCAAATCTTAATGCAAAAGCCGATAAATTGGTAAAAGAAGGAAAAATAGATCAGGCCGAACAAGTAATGGTGCTTAATACTATGATATACCCGTCTTCGGGGAGCGTTTGGTATATGATTGCCCAAATTTATTACTTAAACGGGAAGAAGGATCAGTGCATTAAGGCGCTCGAAAAATCATTGGAGCTAAATCCGAATAATCAGAATGCAATTGATGCTTTAAATCAACTAAAAAAGTGAACAATCAATAATATTAATTCAGTACTGTCCGGTGGTGTCACCCGATGGGAAATACCTTTTTTTTAGTTCCAAAGGTGATGTTTTCTGGGTTTCTGCCAAAATTATTGAAGATCTAAAACCAAAAGATTTAAAATAATTGTCAAATTTTAAAAAGGATAAAGATGAAAAAAGCACAAATTATAACAATTGCTTTTATAGCGATTCTGTTTACGCAGAGTTGCCAAATGAATTCAAATAAATATGTAATTCTTGAGCAGAGCATCGATTCAATATTCGCTCAGGGAGATCTTGTGGGTTTTTCCGCGGGTATTATTCAAAGGGAGGACCTGATTTGGACAATGACACGCGGAAGGGCCGATTTAAAAAAGGATATTCCGGTCGATAACAACACCTTGTTTGTTCTTGCTTCGCTATCGAAAACGGTTACAGGCGCTGCGTTAATGACACTTTATGACGAGGGCTTGTTTTCTCTTGACGATGATATCAATTTGTACCTTCCTTTTAAGGTAAGAAATCCAAACTTTCCTGATATCCCTATTACAATACGAATGCTGCTCACCCACACCTCATCATTATTCGATAACAGTAAATATATTTCCAGCCTCTATGCCTGTGGCGATCAAACACATATAACTTTCGAAGAGTATCTAGCGAATTGCTATACTCCGCAGGGAAGCCAATACGATTCTACAAATTTTGCAAAGTACAAACCTGGTGAAAGTTGGGAGTACTGTAATTCAGGGTATGTATTTATTGCCTTTTTGGTTGAAACGATTTCAAAGCTTTCTTTTCCTGATTATTGCTTCGCAAGTTTATTTACACCTCTCGAAATGAATGAATCGGGTTGGCTCTATAATAACCTGAACCTCGATAACATTGCATATAACTATATTTCTGAAGAGGAGGCAAGGAAGGAACAGGGACATCCAAGTATCGATCCTGAAACTATTAATGGGAAGAATGCTGTTTGCCATTATGCCTGGCCAGGATATGCCGATGGTGGATTAAACACCAGCCCAAAACAGTTTGCAAACTTTATGATTATGTTAATGAACAATGGTCATTTTAAAGGTAAGCAGAT
This sequence comes from Bacteroidota bacterium, assembly GCA_018816945.1. Taxonomy (NCBI): domain Bacteria; kingdom Pseudomonadati; phylum Bacteroidota; species Bacteroidota bacterium. The sequence goes on from JAHIVC010000087.1 coordinate 27,287, forward strand.
TTTGAAACCTGAAACAGTAAACTTAATCTTGACTCCTCAAAACGTGCAAGGAATGGGTTCGTCTCCCCGCTACAAAAGACTTGATATGGGACTAACCTGGTGGCTCAGAGAAACAGAGTCTGAATATTTCTTTTCACATTCCGGCGGTGGAACCGGAATTACAACTTTTGCCTTTTTCGATCCAAACAAAAAATATGGGGCAGTTTTCTTTATAACAGGCGATTGGCACGATAAGGCCTATGATAGGCTAGTCCTGGACCTTTTCAGAAAGCATTTTCAAAGTGTAAAGCATAAAGCATAACGCATTCTTGACCTTAACTACAATTCTGTTGCAATTTCGATTTACATTCTTCCATGTTTTTGGGAGGCTATTCTCCATTGATGATAAATACATAAATGACTAGGATTGAGATAATTGAGTTAATTCAGATATACAAACTTAAAACTTTGATATTATGATAATTTATGAATTAATTTCCGCGGTTTTACAAGTTCTTTTATTTGGGCTTATACCTTTTGTAGTATTCCTGATAACTAAAAGGAACATAAGAGGATTTCTGAAGTACATAGGAATACTTAAACCTGTAAGAAAGACTATCTTTTGGTCAGTGGTAGTATCTATTATTGTTTTGATTAACGGAATACTTATGCCTTTTCTGTTCCCTGAAATATTGGAACTAATGACCAAAAAGGGGACGGTAGCAGGAAACTTAAAACTAATGGGACTATCAGGTAATACACTGGCTATCCTTGCGATAACTGCATTAATAAAAACCTCATTATCGGAGGAAATACTTTTCAGGGGATTTATTGCCAAGCGTTTGATAGATTGGTTGGGATTTAATACTGGCAATATAATACAAGCTTTAATATTTGGACTAATGCATATCACTCTGATATTGCTCATAATTGAACCTAACTATCCATTCCTGATATTTGTTTTTATCTTCTCAGGGTTAGCAGGATACATATTAGGATTTATAAAAGAAAGAGTTGGAAACGGGAGTATTATACCTGGTTGGATTGCGCACGGATTGGCAAATCTTATTTCGTTCTATGTCATTGCTTTTCTACTATAAATAAGAACACAATTTATTAAATGGGGCATCCCATACCCATTTCTCACCCGATGGGAAGGATTTCTTTCTTACACGATTTATTAGTGAAATCTCAGATATTTATTGGGTATCTGCAAAAATTATTGAAGAATTAAAACCAAAAGAATAAAAAATTTTAAAACTTAAAAAAAGGATAATTATGAAATCAATTACAATATTAACAATCTTTAAAACAATTGCATTGATAATAGGAACAATGCTTCATATGCTTTCAACTGTTGCACAAACCAGAAGTGAAAAATTAGATGAACTGTTTTGTTATTATAACGAAAATGGGATGTTTAATGGTGCGGTAATGGCAGCAGAAAACGGAAAAATTGTTTATAACAAAGCTTTTGGTTTTTCAGATTTTGAGAACAAAACCCCTTTTGACAGCATAGCCGTTTTTGCAATAGGTTCAATTACAAAACCATTTACGGCAACAGCAATTATGATGTTAAAAGAGAAAGGGCTTCTTTCTTACGATGATAAACTGAGCAAATATTTTCCGGAATTTCCAGCTCAGGCATCAACCATCACCATTAGAAATCTCCTGACCCATACATCAGGAATTCCTGATTTCAGGGGGAACAAATTTAAAGTGTTTAAACAGCCAATGATAACAAATAAAATGGCATTGGATACACTAATAAATAATTTCCACTTAGAGTTTCAGCCAGGTATAAAATACCGTTATAGCAATAGTAATTATTTGTTTCTGGCATTGATTATTGAGAAAATCTCAGGGATGTCTTACAAAAAATTCATCGATGATAAGATATTTAAACCTGCCGGAATGAACAAAACCTATATAGCAGATGAATATTCTGATGCTTCACCAAACAGAGTAAATGCATATGTTTATTACTGGGATAAGACGGATTATGATCTGCAGGACAGGGCCAGCGGACATGGAAACATTTACTCAACCGTTTATGATCTTTTTCTTTTTGATCAGGCTTTATATTCAAACAAGTTGCTTAAGCAGGAAACATTAAATGAAGCCTATAACTTTTCACTTTATCTGGATAGTAAAAATAGTTACAGATATGGTTTGGGCTGGAGAATTGAGGGTGAAACAGAAGGAAGAGGAATTGTTGCACACAGGGGAGCAATAGGAGCCTTTAGAGGCCTGTTATGGAGAGATATAAATAATAAAAACACACTTATTATACTCACCAATAACTGGTGGTTGAGCGAAATTCCTGAAATTTTACAGGGTGCACAAAGCATAATGGAAGGCAAAGATTATAAACTGGCAAAAGTTTCAATTCAGGCTTTGTTTCTGGATAATTGGTATATGTATGGTTTCGATGCTGCTTTGAATAAAATGCGAAAGGTTGTTACCGAAGCCCCCGATCATTATAACTACTCTGAAGATTTGTTAAATAATTTGGCGTACTATTTTGTTTATAGCAGAAGTGAACCATCTTTTGCCAAAAGTATCCTGGAGTTTTCGCTTGAAGTTTATCCGGAGTCTGCTGTATTGTGGGACAGTTTAGGTGAAATGAATTCAATCCTCAATAACATACAAACTGCCATTAGCTGTTATGAAAAATCGCTCGAATTAGATCCCGAAAATGCTAATGCACAAAAAATGTTGGATAAGCTGAGGAAATAAAACCAAAAGAACTGAAATAATTATCATTTAAAAGGCGAAAGAAATGAAAAAACTAATTCTAATCAGTTATCTGCTGACAATGGCAATGACAACTATTGCGCAGCAAAGCGATTTTCCAAAATTAAGTGGCCCATATCTTGGGCAAACAGAATCTGGAGATGAAGCCAAACTGTTTTTGCCCGAAATATTCAAAAATATTCATAGTTCACCAGCCTTTTCACCTGACGGTAAGCAGGTGTTCTGGAGGTCGATGGATCAAAAGTCCCTGCTTTTTATGCAAGAAATTAATGGCGTATGGACAGCACCTGATTTTGTTCCATTCAAATCAAAATTTTACCGGCAAGATGTTCCATTCTTTTCGCCCGATGGAAAGAGAATATATTTCATAACAACCAAACCACAGCGCTGGTATCAATTATGGTCTGGTGAAGCTATTTGGTATGTTGAAAAAGAAAAAGATGGATGGTCTAATCCAAAACAAGTTAGTAAAGAAATTAATAAGATATATACTCACTGGCAATTTTCGGTTTCGGCAAATGGAAATATCTATTTGAATGGCAAGGACGGCGATAAATGGTTCATTTATATATCAGAATTAAAAGAAGGAAAATATACAAAACCTGCTAAAATTGAAACTCCTTTATGTCTGGCTGAAGGGCAGTCATCTTACTTTTTCCCTTTTATTTCTCCCGATGAATCCTTTCTAATTTTTAGCAGAAGAGTTGATGGCAATAATCCGGATCTGTTTATAAGTTATCGAAAAGAAGATGGAACATGGACTGAAGCTGTTAATCTTGGTGATAGAATAAATTCAAAAGGATTGGAGATATGTCCTGTGGTTACGCCGGATGGCAAATACCTTTTTTATATGAGGCGTGATTGTGTTATGTGGGTTTCCGCAAAAATAATTGAAGATTTAAAACCAAAAGAATTAAAATAATCACAAATTAAAAATATAATTAAATGATTAAAAACTATTTTGATATAACAGTAAGAAACATCCTCAAGAACAAACTTTTTTCGATCCTTTATATACTTGGATTAGCATTAGGGATGGCAACTACGATATTGATTTTGCTTTGGGTAAGTGACGAGTTGAGTTACGATAGGTACAATGCCAACCACAAAAATATTTTTAGGGTGATCAATCATTACAGCTCCAATGGAACAAAGAAAAGTCTTGCAATAACCACTGCTTCAATGGGAGAAACGATGTGTATGGAATATCCCGAAATTGAAAGTTCATGTAGATTGAAAAAAAGTAGTAATCAGAGCATTGAATATGATAATGTGATTATTTCTGAAAGCGATATGGGATACGCAGATTCTACCTTTTTCGAGATGTTTACAGTTCCACTAATATATGGAAATGATAAAAACATACTAGATAAACCGTACCAGGTTGCTTTAAGCGAATCGACAGCAACAAAACATTTTAGTTCGGAGAATCCTATTGGGAAAAGCATTGGTATCGGAGGTAGTTCATTTATAATATCAGGAGTTTACAGGGATATTCCAAACAATTCGCATTTTAAGTTTAATGCAATTATGTCGATGGAAACTTTAAGCAGGAGCAGGACTGTAAATTGGGATCAACAAGAATATTACACCTTTATTACCGTAAAATCTGGTACTAATCTTCGTTTATTGCATTCAAAAATTCAAGGACTGATTGAAAAATATTATTGGCCCATAAAGCAACATAGTTACAAAGGAACTTTTGAAGAATACATCAATGAAGGTACATCTTTTGAATTGCAGCCAATTACGGATATACATCTTAAATCTGACCTGCTGTTTGAGATTAGCCCGAATAACGACATTATTTATATTTATATTTTTTCATTTATTGGGCTATTCATCTTGCTTATAGCATGTATCAATTTTATGAATATGTCAACTGCAAAATCTGAGACCAGATCAAAGGAGGTTGGTATCAGAAAGGTATCGGGAGCAGTAAAAAAACAAATTATTTTCCAGTATTTGTTTGAATCTTTTCTCATTGTATTTATTTCTTGTTTACTTGCCATCGTTTTGATTGAGATAGTGTTACCATATTTTAATCGTTTTTCGGGAAAAGAAATAAGTGTTGAATATTTCAATTTATCAAATCTGATTTCACTGTGTTGTGTTGTTATAATAACAAGCATAATTGCCGGGAGCTATCCATCTTTTCATTTATCATCAATCAAACCTATCCAGGCCCTAAAAGGGCGATTCAGACAAAGTAAGAGTGGGATGAATTTTAGAAACATTTTAGTGGTCATTCAGCTAATTACAACCATTGTTTTAATCAGTTGTAGTTTAATCCTATATCATCAATTAAACTTTATTCATAACAAAAAGCTTGGTTTCACGAAAGAAAACCTGATCTGTTTACATAATTCGGGTTTGTTGGGCGACCAGGCTCAATTATTTAAAAAAGAATTACTTAATCATCCGGAGTTTTTAACTGGAACCATCTCTTCTTTTTTGCCAGTTCAAACAGAAGAAATGCGAGCCGGAGTAATGCTGGATGGAGATGATAAAAATATGCATAATATGCCACATTGGACGGTTGATTTCGATTATATCAAAACTCTGGAATTAAATATTACTGAAGGCCGTGCCTTTTCCCCTGATTTTGGGACAGACTCAACTGCTGTTATTTTTAATGAAGCAGCGATTAAACAATTTGGATGGGACGACCCTTTAAATCATTTTATTAAATGCACTGTATTTCGGAATGGAGGATGGCAGCTGGAAAAATTAATGATTATAGGAGTTGTGCAGGATTTTCATTATGAATCTCTTCAAAAAGACATTGCACCAATGCTTATGTATATCAATAGCAGGAATGGAAACATTATGACATTTCGATATCAGTCTGACGACATTAAGAAGGTTACTGCATTATTGGAATCTAAATGGAAAGAATTTTTGCCAAATCAACCTTTTAGCTACTCCTTTTTAGAGGATAGATTCGATAATATGTATTATGAGGAGCAACAAATAGGAAAGATAATGGTCGCTTCTACGATCTTAGCCATTATTATTGCATCATTGGGCTTATTCGGTTTATCCGCCTTTTTGGCTGAGAAAAGAATAAAGGAAATCGGGATCAGAAAGATAAATGGAGCAAGTAGCAAAAACATCTTTATTCTCTTTTCCACTAAAATTATAAAACTCACACTCATCTCTTTTGTGATTGCCATACCCCTATGCTGGTATTTCATGGATAATTGGTTGAATAATTTTGCCTATCGAACCAATATTCAATGGTCAATATTCTTATTATCAGGATTAATTGCTTTTGTCATAGCTATTTTGACCGTGTCTTATCAAGGATATAGAGCTTCTGTTCGTAACCCGATTGACACATTGAAATATGAATAATCTAAATGTTATGCTCTTATAATAGAGTTTGATACGGATCAGGGTGTACAAAAAAATTAGGTTTTAGAGTTTATAAAGAACTAAAACTTGCTGGAATTATTTAATTATAAAATCAAATTTTTTAAGATGAGAAAAATAGTACTAGTCTTTGTGTTCATGTTATTTCTAGGCACACCTTTATTTTGCCAAACAAGTCAAAAAAATTTCCCAGTTTTGAAAGGGCAATATCTTGGACAAGAACCTCCCGGTATAACGCCAGAAATATTTGCGCCGGGAATTATTTCTACGGATCAGTTTGAATTTGGAGGTACTTTTTCTCCGGATGGTACTGAATTTTTCTTTACCCGAAGGTCGGATTATGATGGGTCGGACAATAGAATTTACTATACCCGTAAAGTTAATGGCAGTTGGACAAAACCTGCACTTGCAACATTTGCTACCGAAAATTTTGAATTTCTGCCTGTGATAACTCCAGATGGGGACAAACTGTTTTTTTATTCAGAACGACCAAGACCGGACACAAAAGGATTTAATGGTGACTTATGGTATTGCTTAAGAGAAGATCAAGAGTGGAGTGAAGCAAAATTCTTCGAAAGTCCTATTAACAAGAAATATACAATGATGCTTACTTCAACAAAGGATGGCACGTTATATTTTTCTGGAAATTATGATGGTAAAAGAGGCGGATTCAAGTCGATAAATAGCGATGGAAGGTATCAGAATTTTGAATATCTGCCTCAGGAGATTAATACAATACGACCGGCTCATCCCTTTATTGCTCCCGATGAAAGCTACTTAATATTCGATGCCCAGGTAAAAGGAATGGGTAAACCCGAACTTTTCATCTGTTTCAGAAAACCGGATGGTTCTTGGTCGCAACCACAAAATATGGGGCCGGAAATCAATGCAACACAAACTGAATTTGCAGCCAACGTTTCACCTGATGGTAAGTATTTGTTCTTTCACCGCAGAGTAAATAAAAATGGTGAAATATACTGGGTTTCCTCAAAAATTATTGAAGAACTAAAACCAAAAGAATTAAAATGAAAAAACTCATTCTAATCAGTTGCATACTGGCAGTGGCAATAACAACTAATGCACAGCAAAGCGATTTTCCAAAATTAAGTGGCCCATATCTGGGACAAGCACCCCCATCCGATACTCCTAAAAAATTCCTCCCTGATTTATTCAGGAACATACACTCTTCACCAGTTTTCTCTCCTGATGGGAAGCAAGTATTCTGGAGAGATATGGATTATCAACCGCTTCAATTTATGGAGGAGGTAGATGGTATTTGGACAAAACCGCGGTCTGTTTCATTCAAAACTTCATTTTATAAACAGGATGCACCATTTATTACACCTGATGGCAACAAACTATTTTTTATCTCAACCAAACCTCAAAAATGGTATCAATTAAGAAGGTCAGACGAAGCTATTTGGTATATTGAGAAAAAAAGTGATGGCTGGTCTTCCCCTGTATTGGCAAGTGATTTCTACACCCATTGGGCATTTTCTGTTTCTAGCAGTGGGAATCTGTTTTTTGGAGGCAGCGAAGACAAAGAGCATGATATATGGTTCATATACAAGGCAGAATATAAAAACGCAGAATATTCAAAACCTGTAAAGCTAAGCAGGTCTATAATCTTAATCGATGATCCTGTGGTATATGGGCAGGTCTCGCCCTTTATCGCTCCTGATGAATCCTTTCTAATTTTTAGCAGAAAAGTTGATGGCAATAATCAGGATCTGTTTATAAGTTATCGAAAAGAAGATGGATCATGGACTGAAGCTGTTAATCTAGGTGATAGAATAAATTCAAAAGGATTGGAGATATGTCCTGTGGTTACGCCGGATGGCAAATACCTTTTTTATATGAGGCGCGATTGTGTGATGTGGGCCTCAGCAAAAATTATAGATGAACTTAAACCAAAAGATTTAAAATAATAATCAATTTTTGAGAACGAAAAAATGAAAAAAATCATTCAAATTAGTTGCTTATCGATTGTTTTGATAATTAATGTTGTAAGCACGCAAGGACAGGAAATATTCGACGCTATAAAAAATAATGACTTGAAAAAAATAATGGGATTAACTGTAAAAGATGATTCTGTGTTAAATTTTAAAGATAATGCAGGTAATACGCCTCTCCATTATGCAGCTATTGATGGTTCAATCGCAATTATAGAATTATTGTTATCAAACGGAGCAAATATAGATGCAGTTAATAAGCAGCTAAACACACCCCTTTACGAGGCAATAAACAATAAACATGATGAAGTATCAAAATTATTAATTAACAGGGGAGCTGATATCCATAGACAAAATGTAATTGGAAATTCGCCTCTTCATATTGCTGTACAAAAAAATCGAAAATCTATTGCTGAATTACTAATTGAAAGAGGCGCTGATATTGAATGTAAGCAAATAGCTCAAATGACACCCCTTAATTTAGTAACTCTTATGACCAATGATTATGAAATGGTCAGATTACTTATAGAAAAAGGAGCAGATGTGAATGCAAAAAATAGAAATGGGAATACTTCACTTGTAAACGCAGCAGAAAATGGTTCTCTGGATGTAATTGATTTGTTGCTCGATAATAATGCAGATTTCGATACTGCAAATAATGGGACATTTCAAATATTACAGTATTCAGCTTATTGCGGAGCAGGACGTTTGTTCAAATTTGCAGTCGGAAAAGCAGGAAAGGATATGTTTTCTGAAGAGGCAAATTGCAAAGTCCTGATGCGTGCTGCTCTAAGCGGAGGCTCTCTCGAAATTGTACAATTTCTACTTGATAAAGGAATACCTCTGACGCTTGATCCTAATTTAAGTGGCTGGACTCCTCTTCATAATGCCGTAGCAAATAATAAAGCTGAAATGGTGGAATTTTTAGTAAAGAATGGTGCCGATATAAACGAAAGAACCAAGTCGGGCAAGTCGGCCTATAACATTGCAGAAGAAAATGGAAATAAGGGGGTTCAGGATTTAATAATTGAATTGGGTGGAAGTGCAGAATCACAAAAATTCCCGGTTTTAACTGGCCCTTATTTAGGACAAAATCTTCCGAAGAATGAACCCGTGCGTTTTGCCCCTGATATATTTGTACCAAACCATTCTACAATTACTGTATCTCCCGATGGAACGGAACTTTATTGGAACTCAGGGCCTACTTTTGGAGATGGACCAATTATGATGACAAGGATAGAAAATGGGAAGTGGATAAAACCTATAGAAGCGCCATTTAGTGGCAAAATAAATTCGAAATTTGATGATTGTCCTTTTGTGAGCCCCAATAATAAAAGATTATATTTCTTATCTACCAGGCCAATCGGAGCAAGAACAGACAATAAAGAAAACATATGGTATGTTGAAAGAATCCCTTCCGGCTGGTCTGAACCAAAACCTATAAGTGAAGAGATTAATGCAATGAAACTTCATTGGCAAATTTCGGTAGCAAATAATGGGACTCTTTATTTTGCAAGCAAAATAGATGAAGGTGACAGTCACAGGATATTTTATTCCCGTTATGAAAATGGGGTACATGTAAAACCGGAGGACTTAGGTCTTGAAGGCATGAGTCCGTATATATCACCCGACGAATCATATATTATTTTTTCCAGATTAATTTCCAGACGACCTGTTCCCTTTATCTGTTACAAATCAAAGGAGGGCAAATGGGCTGAACCAATTAGCATTCAGGAATACATAGGTTATGGAATTTGTTGTATTGTTTCCCCAGATGGTAAATACATTTTTAAAGATGGTTACTGGGCTGATGCATCGTTCATTGAAAATCTAAAACCAAAAGAATGAGAACATACAGGCTTTTCTTTACTATAGTATTTCTAATTATTCATTTCCAGCACTTAAAGGCTGGTGATACTTTATTTGTGAATCCATATGAAATTTACATCTCATCCAGAACAATTGTTAAACCTTCAAAAGATGAAGTTGAATGGGGAGTTCAATTGTTAAAGACCTTAGATTTAGAAGGATTAAGTAATTATGAAAAAGCAAGTTTAATTGAAAATTACATTGCTCAGAATTTTAAGTACAGGATAAAGAGTCCTCGTTCAATTCAAAGCATTATTGATAAAAAAGGAGGAAACTGCGTTTCGCATACCATTATGGGGCTTTTCCTTTTGCGACTGGCCGGCATTCCGGCAAAAATGTGCCACGAGTTTCATATTAAGAACTACTTTATCATCGATCAATGGAGAGCAAACTCTGCCAAAGCAGGGCATTTTGGCGCAGGCCATAATTCGCATTATTGGCTTATGTTTTTCGATGGAAATAAATGGCAACCCTACGATTCGGCACTTGATATTTGTGGGTTCGACGAATTCTTTTCCACCAGGACAAAAACCTCGCAATGGCCTTATCTGCTTTCTTTCAATCCGCGGAGGATGACCGGAGCACCGTTTATTATAATGCAGGAAACCGGGAATGGAATGATGGACATGAAGAATATTACCAAAGAAGTTTGGAGTTATAAATTTGAATGGAATAACAAAAAGCTTAGCAGAAACGAATGGATAGCATTTATCAATTTGTTCGAAGGGAAAAATACAAAGGATTTTATATATCCAATTAGCTTAGAATCAAAGAAAAGCATTAACCAATTGTCAAAAAAATGGTTTTAAATAATTAAAAAATCGCCTCAATTATGAAAAGAAAACTACTCGCTGTTATAACTACAATAGTTATTTCGTTCTTTTTGTTAGCATTTAATATTAGCAGAATGAACAATGATCTAAATAGTATTCAACTGAAAAAACCACAATCAGAAACCACTGTTTTTAAAGACATAAGGGTTTTTGATGGTGAGAAATTGATAAACCCTTGTACTGTAATTATTAAAGACTCAAAAATTATTGAAGTTGGGCAAAATATCAAAATACCCCGTAATGCAACTATTTACCAGGGAGATGAGCATACATTAATGCCGGGACTTATTGATGCGCATGTGCATATAGTATCACTAAGAGATTTAAAACAAGAGGCGGTATTTGGAGTTACTACTGTCCTTGATATGATGACCACCGTAGAATTTATGCAACAAGCAAGGGCTCGTGTAAAAAGTGATTGCAATACCGATATGGCCGACTTCTTTTCTTCCGGACAACCAGCTACTTATCCCGGAGGGCATGGTACCGAATGGGGAACCGAAATACCAACCATTTCAAGAATCGAAGATGTAAACCCATTTATGGATTCATCAATTTCGGCAGGAGTAGATTACATTAAAATTATGTCGGGATTGGGAAAAAAGGTTATTAGCAAGGATATTGTTGCCACTGTTGCAAATGAAGCTGGTAAAAGGGGACTATTAACCGTGGTGCATATCGAAACCTATAGCAAAGCTTTTGAAGCAATATCTGCCGGGGTAAATGGTTTGGGCCATTGTTTTGCCGATACTTTACCCGATGATATTCTTATTAACTTAATGAAAGAAAAAAAGGTCTTTGTTATTCCAACTCTTTCGGTTATGAATAGCTTGCCTGATGCAAAGAAGATAGTTATTCTTAAAGACCAAAGATTGTCTAATTTAATTGTCCCCGAAATATTGGTTGGGTTAAAAAATGATCGTCCTTACAGGGGATACAAACAATTAAAATATAAAAATGCAGAGGAATCAGTTAGGATTCTGCACAATGCCGGAATACCAATTTTGGCCGGAACCGACTCCTACAATCCGGGTACCGTTCACGGTGCAAGTATGCATGGCGAATTGGAGTTGTTGACTTACGCAGGTCTTTCTCCGTTAGATGCATTAATTTCAGCCACTTCTCTGACTGCCAAAACCTTTGGTTTAAAAGACAGAGGCCGAATTGCAAAAGGTATGCGGGCAGATCTGCTGCTTGTAAAGGGAGATCCAACTAAAAATATTACTGATACAAGAAACATTGAAGATGTATGGATTAATGGTAAAAAGGTGGATAGAGTTCCCTGGATTAATAAAATTGAAAAGCAACAAAAGGAGTGGAATGAAACGGGTGAAGTTCCTGGCCCCATTGGATCAGAACCAGGTCTTATATGTAATTTTGAGTCGGGTGATTTAATTACTGAGTTTGGTATCTTTTTCTTTGCAATAAGCGATAAGTTTTTTGGTGGATCATCCCAATCATTAATCAAATATTCCAATCAAGGCGCTAATAATTCCTCAGGTTCTTTAATGATCTCTGGTAAAGTCGATTGTTCAAAACCAAAGGCATGGTCTGGTGCAGCATTTTTCCCTTCGGCAATGGAGTTTACAATTGCAAATCTTTCGGGTTGGAATGCCGTTTCATTTGATGCTAAAGGAGATACAGATAGCATAATGGTCATGTTTATGCTTTCCGACCAACGATTTCCGGTAAGCAAAAACTTCAAGCTAACAAATGAGTGGAAAAAATTCACCATTCCATTTAACGAATTGGGAAGTGAAAGTGGCAAGAATATAGTAGGAATGATATTTGGGAGTAATTCTTGTTCAAATGAATTTACTATTCGCATTGATAATTTGAAGCTTACAAATCTAATCCTAACAGAAAAACTTGATTCATCAAAAACTGGGACTGATATTAAATTAGCAAATCAGTACCTGGGGCAAACACCACCAGATGTTGATCCTAAAGTTTTTGCTCCCGGCATTGTTTCTACTCCCGAATTTCTGGAAATAGGTTGTACCTGGTCGCCCGATGGAAAAGAGTTTTACTTTGTCCGCCAAACACAGACCGGTGGTCTCATGCTTTGTTCCCGTTGGGAAAATGGTAAATGGACGGATCCGGAAGTACCAGAAGTTTTTAAAAAACATCCGGGTTTCGAGCCATTTATATCTGCTGATGGGAAGAAATTCTTTTATACTCGATTCGCATTGCCTCCCGAAATGGCAAAAAATCCTGAAAAATATACGGATCAGCAAAAGCAGGAAAGTATGGCAAATATCTGGGTTATGAATAAAAACGGATTGGATTTTGGTGATCCCGAATTCTGTGCACCGGGGATGTTCAGTTCAACCTCAAAGAATGGCAATTTATATACAACTATTATTACCGGCGAAAAGCCGGGGATATATAGATATAATTACGAAAACGAGAAATACTCTGAAAAAGAATTTCTTGGAGGAGGAGTTAACTCGCCTGTAATGGGGGCACATCCGTGTATTGCCCCTGATGAGAGTTTTATTGTTTTCGACTCAAAACGAAAGGATGATCCTGAGGATACCGACCTGTATGTTTGCTTTAAACTCGAAAATGGTGGTTGGAGTGAAGCCTATTGGTTGGGCGATAAAGTCAATACCAAATGGAACGATATCTGCCCATCACTTTCACCCGATGGGAAATATTTGTTCTATATGTCGAAGGCTGATATATACTGGGTTTCAACGGAGGTGCTTAATGAACTACGAAATAATGAAAACTCAAATCAATCAGCAACAATAAATAATTACAAAATTGTATCAAACTCCAATAGTATTATCATTCCCTTTGAGTATTACCGTAACAAATTTAGGTTTAAGGCCAAAATAAACGGGAAGAACTGCAATATGATGCTTGATAATGGATCTTTATGGGATGAACTCCTGTTTTTTGGAAGTCCTGATGTTGATTCTTTAGATTTAAAGTTCACAGGCGAAACCTCAATTGGTTTTAGTAAAGCCGATATAGCAGAGAATGTTACCATAGAATTTAAGGATATTGTATTTAATAACCAAACGGCTATCGTAACAAGGTACGATCCAAAGTTTCCAAATCCGTGGGAGGGAACCGAAGGACAAGTAAGTGCAGCTTTTTTTAAAAACTTTATAGTTAAAATTGATTTTAAGAAAAGGTTATTAGAATTAATTCCTCCGGAAAAATTCAATTATTCAGGTAACGGACTGGTTTTGGAAATGAAACATGGGCCATTCAATTCTCGTTTGGTTTCAGCAACAGTTGATCTTGATAATGGAAATAGTGTTCAACTCGATTTGCTGGTCGATTTGGGCGGACTTTATCCAGTTTATCTTCCGCTCGGAAGAGATGAGAAAATAACAAAACCTGAAAAAGCAAAAGAATTTACTCTTGGTGCAGGATTGCAAGTTCAGAAAGGGTATCTTGGAAATATAAAAAGCATTCATCTGGGTGAAATATCACTAAATAATATTGAAGCGGCTTTTATTCCGGTTACGGAAGAAGCAAATGTTTATGGTAATACAATGATTGGCTTGCCTTTGCTTCAAAAGTTCACAGTAATTTTCGATTATTTCAATAACAGGTTAATTCTTGAAACATCTAATAAGCATTAAATGAAAACCTTTTTAAAATTATTATTGTCACTTGCCCTATCAGGAGGGATGTTAAGTTCAATCACTGTTTTTCCTCAAGATTTATCTACAATTGATTCAATTAGATATCTGGAGAAAAGATACGGAAATTTAACAATAGAGGGGAAAGCACCTTTAATATTTGCTTTTCATTATATGGGGTCAACACCCAGCGGGTTTTATAAGATATTTAGCGATATTGATTTTCCGGTTAAAGTAGTTTATGTTGCCGGTGAATATGAGTTTGAAAATGGTTACTCTTTTTACCCTGTTGAGTATTATGATGAAATGAACGAAAAGGAAAAAGCATTGTGCCAGGCAAAAACCGTTGAAAAGATAAATAGGTTCATTACTGAATATAAAAAGCGGGTAAACAACAATTCACCATCTATTGTAATTGGTGTATCTCAAGGCGGAGATTTATCATATCTGTTGGCTTTAAACTATTCCGATCAATTTGTATTATCTGTTCCTATTGCAGCAAGCATTCAGAAAGAAGCAATTAAAGCTGTTGATTTCAACAATAATAACCAACATATCTTTCCATTTCATGGCACAATAGATAAAATTGTTCCAATTAGCGAAGCAAGGGAAACCTGCGAATTCATTAAGACTCTCGGGTTTAATGTAAACCTGATTGAGTTTGAAAATAAGGGGCATGAGGTTTCAATAGAAATGAAAGAAAAGTACAAATCCTTAATAAAAGAATGCATCTTATTAAGTAATTAAATGATTGTAAATTAAGCATATCTCTATATCTGAAAAACATAAATGGAATAAAACGATGAAAGCACGAATAAGATTTCTAATTATCGCTGCAATTCTGTCTACAATTAACTTTAATCATGCAGTAGGCCAGGAGAGTTTATATAACCTCCAAAAAGGAAACTATGATGTAGGATTTCAACTTTTTGAGCATGATGATTTAAGCAGAACAATTATTGAGATTTCTGATTCCGATAGTTTGCTGTACAATCCAAGGCCAGTAAGAACTTATGTATGGTACCCATCAAAGGAAAACCATCAACAAAAAATGACCGTAAGTGATTTTATTGAATTGGCAAAGGATGATTTTTGTAATGTAAAAACCAGCAAAATTAATTGTTCCGAGCCTATTCCTCTACTCAAAGGTTTTAGTAAATACAAACTCGATAGTATAAAATTTCAAAATACTTTATCCGTTCGCAATGCTGGCTTCTTAAACCAAAAGCTTCCTGTAATTGTTGTTGGACAAGGACTCTATTACGAGTCTCCTTCTACACATTTTATTCTGTGTGAGTATCTTGCCAGCCATGGTTATGTTGTTGTGAGCTGTCCATTAAAAGGAACTCAATACCGTTTGGTTAATCTTAATGTTACTGATTTGGAAACATTGGTGAGAGACCTTGAGTTTTCGTTATCAGTAGCATTGGAACTGCCATTTGCACTTAAAAACAAAATTGGAGTTATCGGCTACGATATGGGAGGTATGGCAGGAATGATTCTGGCAATGCGAAATCCTCAGATAGATGCATTTATCAGCCTTGATGCAGGTATTTTATATCCGCATTATTCGGGCTTACCGAATAGTCATCCAAATTATAGCATATCAAACCTTAACATTCCCTGGCTTCATATTACTCAATCGCGCTTTTGTCCGGGAGGATTTGAAAAGGCACATCCTTCGAATGCAATGAAGCAGAAGGCTTTTGGCGATAATTACCTGTTATTGTTGAATACAACTAATCATGGAGCTTTTACTTCGTATGCAACGCTTGGAGTAGAAAATTCTGTTACCGGATATTGGGAAAATGATTTTATGGATCTTAAACCTGTATATGAAAAAGTCTGCACCTATTCTCTAGAATTTTTAAATGCTTATTTAAACAATGATAAAAACTCAAAGAAAAGTTTATCAGAAAAATTAGGCAATATGGGCAATAACGGAACCTTTGAAAGGATTGAAAACAGAAATATTACATTATCTAAAATTGATTTTATCAATTTAATTATTGAGGATGGTGCACAGGCAGGCATCTCTGCATTTAACAGTATCGACAAAGAAATTCAGGACAAAATATTTACTGATGAAAACGAACTAAATTGGTTAGGGTATCATTTCCTGTATTGGTGGGATAGACAGTCTGAAGCAGTTATTGTTTTTGAATTTATCACAGAGCTATTTCCCAATTCGGCAAATGCCTATGATAGTTTGGCCGAGGCCTGGCTTATATCTGGTGATAAAGATAAGGCATTACAGTACTATAAAAAATCGCTTGGGTTAAATCCTGACAATGAAAACGCTAAGCAAATGATTGATAAATTAATTAATAACTAACTGAAATGAAAAAACTATTTACAATTCTGACAATTCTGACATTATCGACTTTTCAATTAATGTCTCAAGAAACAATCCCACTTACTGCTGAAAACTGGACGGTTTACGATGGACAGTTTATTGATTTTGAAGGGAAAAAAGCTTTTATGGGAACTGCATTGCTCAATAATTACGAATTTGAAAACGGTACCATTGAGTGGGATATGTACACAACCGGAAAACGTGGATATCCCGGAATCTTTTTTAGGATGAACGGGCAGCAGGATTACGGAAATTTTTACATCCGCCCACACAAAACCAATGGTTACCATTACGATGCCTTACAATACACTCCGGCTTATCACGGAATATCGTGCTGGCAGCTTTATCACGGCGAGGGTTACACAAAAGAGGCTACTATCCCTTCAAACCAATGGATTCATTACAAGTTAGTTGTAAAAGATGATCAGGCCAGGGTTTTTATTGGAGATATGGAAAACGTAGCTCTTACTATTCATAATTTGGAGCATGGTATTTCCAAGGGTTCCATTGTACTAAACGGACAAACAGATGGCTCGGCTTACTTTGCCAATTTTAGTGTAACTGATGCAGTGAACTACTTGTTTGGCAAAAAAACAGAAAAGCCTGTTCTGCCCGGAACAATTGCTAGTTGGGATGTTTCAGAATCTATTACTAACAATTTGGTTGATAACGAGAACTACCCCGGGGAAAACTACCTCAATGGATTGAACTGGAAATCAATCAATGCTGAAAAATCTGGGATGATAAACCTAACCAAACATATTATCAGTAATCCCTTTCAACCCGCCTGGGTTTATGCAAAAACTAGCTTGCATTCCGATTCTGATAAATCTATTTGGTATTCATTCGGTTACAGCGATCATATCACCATTTTCCTTAATGGTCAGGAAATCTATCAAGGTAACAATGCGTTTACTAGCCGCGATCCCTCTTATGCTGGTCTTTTAGGTTACTTCGATAAGGTGAAACTTAATCTGAAAAAAGGAGAAAACGATTTGCTTTTACTTATTGGCGAACAGATGGGCGGTTGGGGATTTTCCTTTCGCAATGCAGAGCAGGAATTTGTTTCTAAAAAACTTACCAAAAACTGGGAAATAATTAATCAACTTAATTATCCCGAATCTGTTGCCTGGGATAAAGAGAAT
Source organism: Bacteroidota bacterium (assembly GCA_018816945.1). Classification (NCBI taxonomy): domain Bacteria; kingdom Pseudomonadati; phylum Bacteroidota; species Bacteroidota bacterium. The sequence continues at coordinate 45,155 of JAHIVC010000087.1, forward strand.
AAAGTGCTTTATGTTTCCAACTATGTACAAGGTCCTGAAGAATACCTATCGAAAATCTCAATTGACGGTAAAATTATTGAAAAGGAATGGGTTAAGGGATTACGTCGCCCCACTGCCTTACTTTTAACGGGCGATAGTTTACTGGTTGTTGAGCGAAGGGGAATTGCGGTTGTTGATATCAAGTCGGCATCAATTCGTAGAAGAATACCCGTTGAGGGTGCTCGCTTCCTAAACGACATAGCCATATCGGATAATGGCAAAACCATTTTTATTGGCGATAGCGAAGCAAGTCGAATATATAAACTCGAGAAATCAAAAGTATCAGTTTGGATTGAGGGTGCAGTCGCTCCAAAGCCCAACGCAATGGCCATTGTTGGCCAGAAACTCATTGTAGGGTGCATGGGCAATAATAGCCTGATGTCAATTGACATACTATCAGGTAAAGCAACAACTCTGCACGAATTCTTTCCCGGAACCATCATTGATGGAATTCAGGTACTTAAAGATGGCTCTTTACTGGTTGGTGGTTTTAATGGAATATTGTACCTAATAGATAAAAGCGGGAAGATAAATGAGCTACTGAATTTATCAGGTAAAGGAGTCAATTTTTCCGATTTTTATTTTATCAGTGATAAAAATCTTATCGTAATACCGGGTTTGTACAGCAACAGTTTAGTGTCATACTTTTTTAAATAAAACATTATAAAAAAGGTTTAAAAATTTTTATTTTTTAGATAAATATTTAAAAATCCTTTATCTTACAATACCAAACATGAACATGGCACCAAAAATCGTAAACCCCATATTCAAAGGAAAATACTGGCAATATCAGCTACTTGGATGGTTCATTTATCTAATGAACGAGATTTCAAGTGCTTGGAATCGCATAAGCATTTCCTATGTATTTTCGCTCCGGTTTTTTACAACTTTTGCCGTATTATACGCTCTCCTAGAATTAGTACATCTTTTTTACAGAAGAATTTACAAAAGCAAATATAACCCGGCAATATATTTGATCATTGCAGTCTTCACTTCTTTTATCTGTAGTTTATTCTGGAGAGAGATAAGGACAATTCTTGATATAATAGTTTTCAAAACTGAAAGTACATGGTGGTTTTACCCAAGAGATCTTAATTATCTGTCAGGAGTCATTTCAGGGACCTGGGTACCTTTTGTCTGGAGTATTCTTTATTTCGGGATAAAATACTGGCAAGATTTTGTTGCTGAGAAACAAAGGGCCAATGATGCGGTGGTTATGGCGCAAAATGCCCAGTTACAAATGCTCAGGTATCAATTAAACCCCCACTTTCTTTTTAATTCCTTGAATTCAATTCAGGCATTGGTGCATGAAAACCCCGATCAGGCAGATTCCATGGTCTCCGAATTATCAGAGTTTTTAAGATTCACCCTTAAATACAATGATAAAATTATGATTTCGGTGAAAGAAGAAGTTGATATCACACATAAATACCTTACGATCGAAAAAATAAGATTTGAAGAACGTCTTGATTTTATGGTTCATACTGATGAAAAAGCACAGAAAGTCGAAATCCCTTGTTTTATTACACAACCCCTTGTCGAGAATTCAATAAAGCATGGCCTGTTCAATAACCCGGATGGTATTAAACTGAAATTTAATGTTTTTATCGAACATTCAAAACTTATCCTTGAAGTTGCCAATTCAGGAAAGCTTGAACAGGGCTGGCGCATGGGTGTGGGCCTGCAAAACGTTTTTGACCGTCTTGAAAATTGTTATCCCGGGAGGTTTTCCTTTATTTTGGATGAATTGGATGGTTTTGTAATAGCCAGGATATTAATAACTTTAAAGAATGAAAAGATTAGCATCTCTAATAATTGATGATGAACGTCTGGCAAGAGTTAGCCTTCGGAAAAAACTTGCCATTTTTCAGCAGATTGAAGTCGTTGGTGAAGCATCAAGTATAGCTTCGGCCATCAAAGCTATTAATGAACTTAAGCCTGATTTGTTATTTCTTGATATCCAGCTTTCAGATGGCAGTGGATTCGATTTGCTGGAAAAAATAGAGTTTTCAGGTAAAGTAGTTTTCGTCACTGCCTATGATGAATATGCCCTCAGAGCCTTCGAAGTTAACGCTGTCGATTACTTACTTAAGCCGGTATCAAATACAAGGTTAAAAAGCCTTATTTCAAAAATCTCATCTCCGGAAAAAAGTGAGGGACTCCATTCATACCAGAGATTCCTATACAGCGATCGCATAATGATTGAGCAAAAAGGCTACCTTCATTTTTTATTGATCAAAGACATTGTGATGATCACTTCTGCCAAGGATTATTCAATTATCACCACATTTGATCATAAGAAATTCATTGTTTTAAGTTCTATGAATGATTGGGAAATAAAGTTGCCAGATGATCATTTCTATAGAGCACACAGATCAAACATCATTAATCTGAACTTTATCGAAAAAACAATTCGAGTAGGTTCTACTGCCGAAATTTATATGACAAATTTGCCGGAACCGATAAAAGTTAGCAGAAATTATTATAAAATATTAAGAGAAAAATATTTCTACAAGTAAATAAATATGATTTGGTTAGATAAACAATCCTTCAACCGACAAATAACGATCACCTCTGTCATAAGATAAGGTCAAAACTGTTTTATCTTTAAGCAGCTCCGATTTTTTTGCAATAGCAGCTAATGATGCTCCGGTAGAAATTCCAACTAACAATCCTTCCAATTTAGCCGCGTTTCTGCAAAATTCAAACGCTTCTTCTTTGCTAATTGAAATCGTACCATCTATCATCGATAAATCCAGATTCTTAGGAACAAAACCGGCGCCAATACCTTGTATGGCATGTGGTCCGGGCTTTCCTCCTCCAATAACGTCCGATCCTACGGGTTCAACAGCCATGATTTTAATTGTGGCATTTCTTTTTTCAGCGCTTTAGATATTCCTGTAATATGTCCACCTTTACCTACACCTGATATTAGGTAATCGATACCGCCGTCGAAATCTTTCAAGATTTCCACTGCAGTCTTTTCATAGTGTACCTTTGGGTTTGTAATATTTTCAAATTGCATTGGCATCCAGAATGGCTGACTTTTTGAAAGTTCATTTGCTTTTTTTATAGCCCCTTTCATCCCTTCTGCTCTTGGAGTTAACACCAGTTTTGCACCATAGGCTTTTAAAATATTCCGCCTTTCAATTGACATTGAATCAGGCATAACCAATATCAAATTATAGCCTTTTACTGCTGCTACCATTGCTAATCCTATTCCTGTGTTTCCTGAAGTTGGTTCAATAATTGTGATCGACTCATTCAATAAACCGTTCTCTTCTGCATCTTCAATCATAGCCAGTGCAATTCTATCTTTAATGCTTCCACCCGGATTCAGATGTTCCAGTTTTATCCATACATTTAGTTCAGGATCGAACATTTTATTAATCCTGATAATCGGTGTATTTCCTATCGCTTTTAATACATTTTGGGTTTTCATTTTTAAATACTATAATTTAGGTTTGATTTAATATTTTTTTGAATTCTGTTTTTCTGCCTGATTTGAATCTTGTGGCTATGGGTCACTACTGAATGAGGCTCAACACTTTCGATCAGCCAAACATTTCCGCCTATTATTGCATTTTCGCCCACTATTGTATTTCCACCCAAAATAGTGGCACCGACATAAATGATTACATGATCCTTGATAGTTGGATGTCGTTTGATAGAGTTTTCATTTTTTTGAATACTTAAAGCACCTATCGTGACACCCTGATAAATCTTTACATTACTCCCAATTTCAGCAGTTTCGCCAATCACAATCCCTGTTCCATGGTCGATGCATAAGGATGAACCAATCGTTGTGATAACGGTCTGAGTGTAACTCCTCAATAGTGGGCAGTTGGTGATGTTGTGCACGCCTGGGTATTTTTCACTTCTCCTGACGGAAGTAAAGTAACCGATTCTTTCTACGTTGGTATAACAACCCTCACAGCGCCTTAATATTAAAGCCCTGCAAATTATAGGGCTTTTTCTTTTATCCCTCCATTATTAGTCTTAGAATACCTACCTTTCGCAACAAAAATATTTAACGAATTAGTCAAATTATTACCTCCATTTGCTGTCTTTTTCCCTCAATTATTCTTATCTTTATATAAATCTAATGGTAAAATTCCCGTTGGACTTACTATTGGACTTTCGTTTTTTACATTTTGTAACTGCTTAATAAAGTGCGTATTGCGTCTTAGGTTCGAATCCTTCTGCGATCACTAAAACCCTGTAATTTTTATAATTGCAGGGTTTTTTAATGCACGAATATTATTCCCAAAATGTTTTTTTGAGATCAATATTGTTTATTTGTTTAAATTTATGAATAACTAAATTTATTTTTCGATGAGATCTCTTATTCTATTTCCCTTTATTCTAATGCTAATGCTCAACTCTTATGGGCAATCCGATATCATCATAAGCAGCTCGGTCAGGAACGACACTTCTCGAGTTATGAGCTCTCAGTCAAATCCTTCAATTATGATTACGAACCGATCTGTTATTAATCAAAGAAATGAGGATGGACAGGCAATTTCTACCAAGAATATTGAACAGTTAAAACAAGGCCAGAATCCTCCTGCCCAATTAGTTGCAAGTTTTGATGGCCTGGGCTATGGATTTACGGGTCCACAAGGGGAAGCCCGATACAGAAACCCATCAGATAATTCACTGGCAGTCGGACCGAATCATATTGTACAGACTGTCAATTCGCGAATGGCTATCTTCACTAAAAAGGGAGAAAAACATGAAGAAAGTGGCAAAGTTCTTTATGGCCCGGTCGAAACAAGAAATGTTTTCCGTGGTTTTGGAGGTCCTTGTGAGCAGATAAATAATGGAGACGCGGTTGTCCGCTACGATCAGCTTGCCGACAGGTGGCTTATTGTAATGCCGATTTTCACAAAATTACCTCCACGAGAATACGAGCCGGAACCGGGAAAAAATGGAGAACCTGCAACATTAAATTTGCCTGGAAAATCAGATCAGCCAGGAAATGCTGAACCACTTTTTATTCCTGATAAAACTACAATTTTAGAATTGGCCCAAGCCGATTCATTGCGAAGAATCCAAGGAAGACAGGTAATCCCTGAGGGAGGGTCATACTGCATGTGTTATGCTGTGAGTACAGGTCCCGACCCTTTTGGTTCCTACTATCGCTACGAGTTCGTCAGACCACTTTTCCCTGATTATCCCAGACCTGCAATCTGGCCTGATGGTTACTATGTTCCTACAAGTACCGGTGATCATGTGATTCAAAAGCATGCGAGCATCGTTGAACGACAGGAAATGCTAAAAGGGAATCCTGCAAAAGAAATTAGTTTTATCATCGACAATGTCAACTTCCTTAATAATGCTGATATGGACGGTTTGCAACTTCCTCCTGAAGGAGCCGCGAATATAATGCTGGCTACGGGTGGATCTCAGTTAAACAATATCTTCACCGACGATGGTATTTATGTCTGGAAAATAAAACCGGATTGGGTAAATCCTAAAAAAAGCATACTCGAAGGACCAACCAAAATTGAAGTAGCAGAATATCACTATCAGGGCGACGGGCAGCTGAAAAATTCGGTACCACAACCCGAAACCAATCAAAGACTCGATACTCAGGGAGATAAACTGATGTCAAGAGTGATCTATCGCCGAATTGGAGATCAGCAATCGATCGTTGCCGTGCACTCGGTTAAATCATCAAAAAGTGGCGGTGTCAGATGGTATGAATTCAGACTGGATGATCAGCAAAACATATCTTTGTTTCAGCAAGGAACCTATGCACCTGACAGCCTTTATCGCTGGCTTCCCAGCCCTGCGATGGACAAGTTTGGGAATATTGGTATCGGTTATTCAATTTCAGGAGAAGAACTCTTTCCCGGACAACGTTTTACCGGAAGGTTAGCCTGTGATCCGCTTGGGATCATGACCCTTAAAGAGACTGTGCTGGTAAACGGAGAAGCTTCGCAAACCAATACCCTGAGATGGGAAGATTATACACAAACCGCGATAGATCCCTCCGATGATTTCACAATCTGGTATGTGGGTGATTACCTGAAAAAAGGTGCAAATGCATACTCAACAAAGATAGGGGCATTCAGGTTGCAACAAATTGACAACTCCGGAAAATAAGATTTTTACCGATGTTAATAGGATTTATTGAATACGCTCCTTTGCCTGAATCAGTGATTGATTAGCGAGAAACCCTTTTGAAGAAAAAGTAAAACATAGATTAGAAGCATGGAAGAATAATAAAATATGTCTACAGAAAAGATTAAAAATTTCCCAAGACCCTATTAATTAGTTGGCTACGACTCTGTACACCAACTTTCCTAAAAATGGAATAAATGTGGTTTTTTACAGTATGTGAAGAAATTAAGAGTTCTTGTTCAATCTCTTTATTGCTTTTTCCTTTAATTATCAACTCAAATACTTGCTTCTCTCTGATAGAAATATTGAATTGTTCCGAAATATGGTCAATAGATAATGAGTTATTTATAGAAGTAGGATAACTACCATAAAACCTTTTAATAAAGGGCTTCATACCATATAAAACGATGAGGTTTACAGATAGACTTATCACTGAAAGCATTAAAACCGTAGTTTTTGAGCGAATAATATAAATTACGATCATACCTGATAACAACACCATAAATACCCATCCAAAAGTGCTAAGCACCTCTCGCTTTTTCAATATATTTATATTTTTTGATTCAAAAACCAATAGGGCAGTTAATAAAATCCCAAAACTCAATAAAGTATATTTAAATGCGGGAATAGTGTACTTATAGATAATTACTGTATCGTGCATGATATAAGCAACTATTCCATTGATAAAAGCGATAATAAATCCGATCGCAAGAACTATAAATGTCAAAGAGAAAAATCGACTATTCTTCATGGATAATAAATTCAGTATTAACTGAAGGTAGAACCAGATTGATCCAGAAAGGGTAAAAAAGGATAGCCATCCAATTAAAATCCAGATAAGAATAAGATTACCCGGAATGATTTGTGTAGATAGATTGATAGACAGGTAAAGTGCTGTAAAATCAACCAGAAGGTATATGTTGAATAGGATTATAAATGTTAAAAAGGATTTTAAGAAAGAAATATGTTGATCGTTTAATATCCTTTTACAATTAAGAATTGAAGCAACTCCTATTCCTAGCGAAATGATGTATAAAAATATTGCAATATGCGCCATCTATCAATTTTTCTATAGCTAATATACTGCTTTTGTGATTATCAATCCATAGTTATTCTATTGGTATATAAAACGCTAAGTTCGATAGGATTGATACAAACTTCCTATACGAATTTAGGAACTTTTTCCTATTGCTAGAGTCTGTTTTGTCGGTTAATTTTGAGCATAAACTAAATTTTAAAAAGTATGAAAAAAAGAAAATTTATTTCTCTCATTATGGTTTTTATCCTTTCAATTAGTTTAATTGAGGCTCAGGAAATCCATCAGGCTGCAGCAAAAGGTGATATTAGCAAAGTGAGATCATTTTTGATGGTTGATCCAACACTGATTCATTCCCTTGATAATTTTAAACGGACATCGCTTCATTGGGCTTGTAGAATTGATAATATTGAGCTTGTAAAGCTACTTGTCGATAAAGGTAGCGACTTGAATCTAATGGATATGAATGGTATTGCTCCTTTGCAGAGTCTTGCGAGCAGAGGTCTTGTTAAAGCCGCAGAGTTGCTAATAGAAAAAGGAGCCGATTTAAATATTCAGGATAAATTCGGATTAGCCACACCGTTACATATGGCATCAATTTCAGGACATTATCAGATGCTTGTTTTACTGATAGAAAAAGGGGCCGATGCATACATCGTCGATAAGAATGAAAATACGGTTCTTCATTCCGCTGTTAATGGAAATCAGATGAAAATTGCTGAATACTTGATTGCAAAGTATCCGGAACTTCTAAATTCTTTGGATTTTGATGGTAATTCGTGTTTACATATTGCTGTAAAAAGTGAAATGAAGGAGATGGTTGAACTTCTGGTGAGTAAGGGAGCAAATCTTAATACTCAAAATACTATTGGAGAAACCGCATATAATATAGCACAGGATAAAAAATTTACAGAAATAGCAAGTTTTTTAGTTGCAAAAGGAGCAGACAAACAACCTCAGATGTTTCTGGTGATGAAGGGTAACTACCTTGGGCAGAGGAAACCGGGAAAACAACCTGAAATCTTTTTGAAGGGGATTATCTCTACCAGTGAAGGTATTCATGGAACTGTGGCTTTTTCTCCTGATAATAATGAGGTTTCGTGGACCAGTGATGGGTCGAAGGGATTACAAATAATGAAAGTAAAAGATGGACAATGGACAAAACCTCGTATTCTTCCTTTTATTGAGGGCTATGCTGTTGATGCACCATTTTACTCTTTTGATGGGAAAAGACTTTACTTTCTGGCAGGTAAAACTGATAATCAGGGAATGTCAGGCAGAATGGGTTTTTGGTATTTCACGAAAACAGAAAAAGGGTGGGACAATCCGCAACCCCTCGATTCAATTGCCAATTCTGTACCGATGCATTTCCAGGGTTCAATGGATATAAATGGCACTGTTTATTTTAGTGGTTTATACATGTCGAAATATGAAAATGGGAAATACTTAACTCCTGTTAAACTCCCTTATCCAATCAATATCGAAAAGAGTTCAGCAATTGGTCCTTGTATTAGCCCTAAAGGCGATTTTATTATATTTAACCGCAGTACTCCACCCCCCAATTATACAAGTGGAGTGTATATTTCATTTAAAAATAAAGATGACAGTTGGAGTGAACCCATAAACCTAAGTGAAAAGTTAAATTTGGATGGCTCTATGTTTAGATTATCGCCTGATGGCAAGTTTCTTTTCTTTCAAAGTACACGTTCAGGAGGCGCTAAATACAGAAGCATCTATTGGGTCGATGCATCGATTATTGATGAATTGAGACCCAATTAGCAATATAACCAGGTCATATAAAGGGAGTCTGCCTGCTCCCTTTTCGTTAGTTTTCCTAAACTGTGCAGAGGTTAATTTCTAAATAATCCAGGGGTGACACCCCAAATCATATAAACAACAAAACCCAGCCTTGTGAGTTGGGTTTTTTGTTTTCATCCTACGCACGGACTACCAGACTATGGCTGGCAGTACTATGCTAAGAAAAATATTCGGATGGTGGTGCAACAGCCGCCCAACGTGGGGTTTACATCTCGTTAATCTTGCACAATTAAATTATTGAAAATAGTATATTTATTCTACTTTTTGATACTCTGTATAGTTTTTCATAAAATATTTAATAGCTTCTGTATATTTTATATTAATTTATGTATACTACATTAAATATTATATAGCTTATATAGTTTGTTTTTATTTTTTTACTATATTTGCTAAAAACATAGATATGAAAACAAAGAGAGAGAGATTCGAAACAGTTGCTGCTAAAAGGGTACAACGAGTCATTGAGGATCTGGAACTTCTTGCAAAATGTGCAAATAAGAATAATTATGAATATAACAGAAATGATGTACAAAAAATGATGTCAGTCATTAAAATTCAGGTCAGAAAAGTTGATGAATTATATAGCCAGAGCCTTAGTTCAAAAAAACATGAATTTAAATTCTAGATAATACTCTAATTAAAAAATATGAGTAAAAGTGAATTAGATACTAAATTTAACGCTGGATATTATAATCTGTCTATACGTGCAAAGAATATCTTAAAAGATATTAAGTTAGGCACTTTTGAAGATTTCTATGAGCATTTTGTCCATGGATATAGTGTAGTAAACTTTCACAAAATTAGAAACTGTGGATCAAAAACCCAATTTGAATTAAGGAATTTTTATAATGAATTGGAAGAGTGCTATATAAAATCTGGCTTGCTTAGGGAAGAAGATACTACTGAAGAATATCTAGAAGAAAAAGTAGTTTTTAGCCTCAAAAAAAGACTAATTTTTAAAAAAAAGCTTCAATTGATTAGCATTAGGGCAATTAACATTCTTACACAATTAAAAGCTGCAAATATTTCAGGGTTTTATGACAATATTATCAGAAAAAAAAATAAAAATTTTATTCAAAATGTTAAAAACTGCGGTCAAAAAACACTTAACGAAATAAAAGAGTTTGAGTTAACAATCCTTGAACTTATTCACGACAAATCAATTAATAACGAAAGTGATGGAATATTAAGCGATTTGAAGGTATGGCTGTTTGAAAATGAAAACTTTAGAGATGTTGAACTCAATATTATCCACAACTATTTAATGTTAGATCAAGGGGGGACAGCCAAGACTTATCAGGCTATTGGGACTGATCATGGACTAACAAGAGAGAGAGTGCGACAAATAACAGAAAAAATACCTTTGAAAATTAAAAAAATCATTAATACCCTAAAGCAAAATTATAATTATGAAATATATTCTTACTTTCAAGGGGATTGTTTAGAAGTTACTGAAAAGTTTGTTAAACAATTAAATACTTCTCAGGATACAAATTTCTCTAAAGCTTTTATCATTTTTGTGTTAAGCAGCATAGATCACCCTCAATATTCATTTGTAAATACTGAAAAGAAATTTAGGGACTATAACGGATTCTTTATTAGAAAGGATATTCCCTTTAATTCGGAGGAATGTTATAAATATCTTAAGGGGATTCATTCCAGAAGAAGGAAAAAGGATTTAGAAGTCCCTCTGAGAGATTTAATAGAATTTTGCAAGATTGGAGAGTTACTCGAGGAGGAAGGTACCTTAAATGAAGAACTTAATGAGATGGAAAATAGGATCATAAAAGTTTTTGGATTTATTGCAACAATTTTGAGTTCGGAGGAGAATGAGATATCCATAAATACTGAATCAATTATTTTTAAAAAGAATACCTATTACCTCATACATGAGCATATTGTTAAAATCCTAAACGAATTTAACAAACCAATGCATTATGAAGATATATATAATGAGTGCATTAAAAGGGGAATTACTGCTACCTCACCATTGAGTGTTCATGCAACTTTAACTAGGAATACTGAAGTGTTCGGACTTAAAGGTCAAGGAAAATATGGTTTGCTTGAATGGGGAGGTTATTTTGGGAAAATTGGCGATGTCGCAGAAAGAAAAATTCGTGAATATAATAAACCAATAGACCGAAAAGAATTAGAAGAGTTCTTGAGCAGAGAATTATACATATCTCAAAGTTCGATCAGTGTTGTACTGTTTAATTATGAACTAGAGAATCGTTTTGTCAAGCTTAAAAACGACAAAATAACATTAAGAGAATGGGATAAATAGAAATATATGGACAAGTTAGTTAGATTAAAATTAGCATCTGAAATTCAGATTGAGCAACTCAAAAAGTTATCAACTGAGAATTTAATAATTTGGATCATAGGCAAAAGTGAAATTGATAAAATAAAATTGACAATAGAAGAGATAACAATAGAATGTTGGTTGATTAATCCCCAAAAGCACTCAATGAGATGTTATGAGCAGTTCCCTGACACAGGTGTTGTAACAAAAAGAGTTTACGAAATGAAGGGCAAGAAAGGAATGTTAAATGGAACTATACGAAGTGGATTTTTCTTGACTGAGATATCTAAGTCTAAATTTGCTGATATTGACTCGTTAGTTAATTTTGGAGTAATATTAAATTCTAAATCGAAGTTTTCAGCTGATAGATCACTAAGTTCAATTGATGAAGCACCTTATAAAAGGCTTAGAAGAACACCAGCGTATTTAAAATTTGAAAAAAATAGAATCAGTGAACTTGTCGAAACAGATTATCTATATTTCTATGGCATCACTTGGCATACTAAGCCATCTATTGTTCAAAATAAAATTAAAAATATTGACTCCATTGTGGATAGATTTGCCAAAAAGGACATCATATTAAAAAATATACACATTTTTCTGAATGATAAATTTGGTTACGTTAAGGAAAAACTATTAAAGACAAACTAAAATGGTTATAGAAGTTAAAGAATCAGAAGTTCCTGTCAATTTCGGGAAATTATTAGAAACTCAATTGAAAAAATGGCAGGGTGGTGGACATCATCCAAGAGGAATCGCGGAATATATTTCAAACTCATCTGATTCATATGGAAGATTGAAACAATTTTCAAATCAAAAGATAGAGGTTGAGATCTATTCTAGAACAGGTAAGGCAATTGATAAACTTATTGTTCGAGACTATGCTGAAGGGATGTCTTTTGATGATTTAGAGAATAAATTCTTTAAATATTTTGAAAGTTTTAGTGGCAGAGAAAAAGGAGAAAAGGTAACAGGGAGATTTGGAACAGGAGGTAAGGCTTATGCTATTATGAATTTTAGAGATTGTTGGATAAATTCTATTAAAGATGGAAAAGAATGTAGGGCTTGGTTTAAATGGAATTATCAAAATAAGACTATTGTTCGAGGATATAATAAGGGTGGTTATAGAGATAGAGAAACTTATGAGAATAATGGGACAACTGTTTTTCTTGAAAGCAGTTTGAAGGTTAGTCTTCCATTAGATGAATTTATTCAACATCTTGAGAAGTTAGAACGAAATAGACACATTTTAAAAAGCCACCAAGTAAGTTTTAAAATAATAAGGAAAAAAACTACTGATTCGGTCATTCTTAGATATGATGAGCCTGATTCAGACACTGCTGTAGACAAATGGACTTTCAAGCTACCACCCAATTTGATAAATGGAACTGATTTTGATAATTATCTCCACATAAGATTCTTCGAAAAACCCATTGGTGAAAATGCATTTATTGATTTAACAGATGGAATTTCTAGCGTTGCAGACTTAGTAGCTTCAAACTATGATTCCCGACCTTTCTCAAAGTATATTAATGGCACTCTAGTTATAACAAAATTAATTGATTCAGTTGCAATAAAGGAGAATAGAAGAGGCTTAGAAGAAGGTGATGATCTTACAATAGAAATCGAAAGCTTTCTTAAAGAGAAAATTAATGAAGTAATTAATTGTATTGAAGATCATCAAAAAGAGAAAGACAAACTCAAAAGAATTAATGCGGTTAATGAGAAACTAAACGAACTGAGTAAGTTTCTTAATAAGCAAGATTTAAAATTCAGAGTCGAACTAAAAGAAATGAAGAGAAGGTTTAATCATGAAGATGAAACTTCTAGTGAAAATAATACAAATCAAACTTGGGAGGGTGATAGCCAATCTGTTTTTAGAAAACCAACAGAAAGTGATGCAGAAGAATTATTAGTCAAAGGAACATGGGTTCAACCAAGAGATGATGAAAGCTCTGTTGATCCTAAGCATTATGATAATGCTGAATTTTTACCAAGTGATGATGGTAAGGATTTAGCAGTAAAAGTTGGATCAAAATCTAAGGTTCCTGCTAAAAAAATCAGAGAGAAGAAAGGTCTTCAGGTTTTAATGTCAAATGACTTAAAGAATCCTGATAGTCCTACATTTACAGAATTTGATGACCCAGTCAGTGATAGAGACATGTACTCAATTGGAGTCATTTGGATAAATGCTGTTCATCCAATTATTGTAAAGTATGGTGATGGTAAGGAAAATGAAGTTGTAAGAAATGAAAATATTGCAAATTTTGTTTTATTAATTGTATCACAATATTACGCCCAAAAAGAAGCTGAAACTCAACCTGAAGATGAACGGGATGATATTTTAATACTTTTTAGAAAGCATTTTTTTAAACTGCAATTAGAAATTAGAGTTGACCGAGAGATTAATTATTTTGATTGATCAGAATTGTGATTATTTTAAATCATATCACTCGCTAGCGGACATTCATTCCGTGATACATTGTTACCCTGTTAGGTTGAGGTTTTATACTCAACCGAAATATTTAATACAGGCCGTGCCTGTAGGTCACAAATCTAATACGTTTTCCAACGAAAGTTAAGAAAAATAAATCAACTAACGATTCCGGCCCTGCATAATTTCTGTTACTCGAATATAGGCAATCTTCAGAATTAATAACAAGACCCATTCGCATCGGATTATAATGAATATAATTAATCTTTTGCGCAATCCATTTTCTTTGCGAATATCTTAAAACAAAAAGGAAAAAATTTTTGACCGGAATCAAAATTCGGTTAATTTTGCAAATATGCGGCAGTAGCTCAGTTGGTAGAGCATCAGCTTCCCAAGCTGAGGGTCGTGGGTTCGAGCCCCATTTGCCGCTCTCAAACGTGTGTTATTCATTGAGTAATTTTTATTCATCTATCAATTATAAACATTCAAATGTATTTGCTAACTTCGAAATGACCAAATATCATGCTGAATTTTGAATGTAAAATAGTAATATAGCATTAATTATAAATAATTTAAGATAAATTTGTTTTATGATCATCACTAAACCCAATCTCATGGAAAATTCATATACGATCCTTATTCCCGAGGATACAATCATTGAAGGATTTATTAAAACCAAGAAATCCTTTAAAATAAAGAGTAATTTTCATGGAACCTTGCTTTCGCTTGAGAAAATCACCATTGATGAAACATCAAAGGTAATTGGTGATATCGTTTGTTCTGAATTGGTTATCAGTGGTGGCTTTGAAGGTAATATCTATTGCACCGGAAAACTGACTGTAATTGGTAAATCAACCATCAAGGGGCATGTATTTACAAAATTATTTCAGAATGAATCAGATTGCGATTTGAATTGCTTTATTCAAATCCCTAACAATGCAGTGATAAATAGCATTCAGGATATTTTGATGAATATCGATGCTGCAACAAAACTCTCTACCGATAGCAATCTAAAAAAGATAATTACGCTATTTCAGGAGAATGTTTTTACTGCAGGGAAAAAACAAAATCAAAACCCGGCAATCGTTCCAATAGTTGAGTCTGCTTAAGTTGATTCAGTTTCCAAACACTTACAAAACTTTTACAATAATAACTCACTCAAGTTTCGCGTGTAATTTTCTGAACTTTTATATCTGATAGTCAATAAAATATAATTTAATTTTAACCTTTGTGTCACTTTGTGTCTTCTTTGAGGTTCTTAGTGGCATAGCTAATAAGTTGCTACGCAGAGCTGCACAAAGAAGTCACAGAGATACACAAAGAGAATTTTTGAATAGGAATGGAGTATGTAATTAGCTGTATATCAATAACAATTATGCTTAATAAAAAAATTATCTGATTTTCACTAAATAGGTTTAACCACGAAACTTAAGTTACTCATACTTCAGCGATTCTGACGGGTTTGCCCTTGCAGCTTTAATTGTTATTATACCTACCGTTATGATTGCAATAAACAGGGCCAAAATTGCCCCTGAAGCAAACATCCACAAAGCAATTTCAGTGCGATAAACAAATTTATCGAGCCATTTATCCATGGCATAATATGAAAGCGGAAAAGCTAAAACTGCTGCAATTAATACCCATTTTGATAAATTATAGATAAACATTTTAACGATACTTCCCTCCGAAGCCCCCATCACCTTTCGTATTCCAATTTCTCTAATTTTTTGTTGAATAGTGTAAGAGGTTAATGCGAATAAGCCAAGCATGGAAATAATAATGGATAAAATAGCGGCATAAGTGATTAGCTGATTTACTTTTTCTTCCTTCTCATACAAATTACTGTAATATTGATCGATAAACTGGTAGCTAAAAGTATAATTTGGATCCAGCTTTTGAAATAGTTGTTCAATTTCCTGAATGGTTTTTGATAAGTCCTTGCTTTGCAATTTAATCGAAATATAATTAAACCCTGAGTTGTTTAAGGCATATCCAAAAGGTTCAATCGCATTGTGAAGTGAGAGATAATTAAAATCCCTGAAAACACCAATTACCTGCATCGTATCGAATGTAACCACTAATTTTTGGTCGATGGGGTGTTCAAGTCCCAGTTTTTTAACAGTAGTTTCATTGATGAGCAACTTATCATAATCCGTTTTCATTTCGTCCGAAAAATCGCGGCCCTCAATAATTTCCATTCCATAGGTGTTTAAAAAGCCGGTCTGAATCCTCCCAATATTAAAAACAATGGAGGACGATGCATCCTCACCCAGTTTAAAAAGTGCCTCTACATTTTGATTTCTGCCCGGAACATACTGCGATGCAGCTACCGATAAAACATTCGGATTTGCCTGTAAATCAGCTTTTATTGACTTATATGAATTGTGAATGGTATTGGTAAGTTTATTCACAACCATTACCTGATCTTTATTAAATCCTAAATCTTTGTTTTTTAAAAAGTTTACCTGAGTATACAACAGGGCCAAATTAACCAACAAAAAGATTGCTATCGCAAACTGAAACACCACCAAAACCTTTCGTAATAAACTATTTTTATGGGTGGACGATTTACCGCCTTTTAATGCTTTTATTGGCAAAAATCCGGATAAATAGAAAGCCGGGTATGCCCCCGACAGCACTCCCAAGGATAATACCCCGGATATCATCAGCACAAAAACCATCGGATCGCTCCAATAAGGAATAATGATCGGGCTATCCATCAATTGCCTGAATGGGTTGATCATTAATTCAGACAATCCAAGGGCAAGTAAAAATGCAATAAAAGAGACGATCATGGATTCTCCAATAAACTGTCGGAATAAATGGCTCTTATACGCGCCCATTACTTTACGTAATCCAATTTCTTTCGCCCGGGTTTCTGAATTTGCAGTAACAAGGTTTACAAAATTTACAATGGCTATGAGGACAATAAAAATACAGAGTGCTGAAAAAATATAAACATTATTAATATCACCACCATCTTCCATTTCCATACTGGTATGTGATTTAAGATGGATATCGCCCAAGGGTTGCAAAACGGTTTTTATTGTGAGACCAAGCGATTTAAAGCGCTCATTTGCAGCTTCTTTAATCAATTCGTTTAACTTTGCTTCAACCTTTACTTTATCCACTTTTTCATTACAGGTCAAATAAGTAAAAAAACTGAACCCATTCCGTTTGGCAATATCATTTTTTTCATTACTCACGGTAACGAATGATCCAAGCATATCAAAATAAAAATGAGAACTCACCGGTACTTTTTCTACAATTCCGGTAATCTTGTAGTTTTCATCCCAAAAACGAATCGATTGGTTAAAGGCATCTGCCTCCCCAAAAAGTCTCTTGGCATATTCATTTGTTATAACTATTGAATTGGGCTGTGTTAAGGCAGTACTTGGATTACCTGCAATAAAATGAAGCGTAAATATATCAAAGAAACTTGAATCGACCCACATCAATTCGTTATCGGAAAATTTTTGGTCATTATACTCAACTTCAGGATTGCGATTGGCATAAATCCGGCTTATTGCCCCAACTTCAGGAATCCGATCTTTGATCATTGGGGCCACGGTTCCCAATGTTACCGGCCCTTCAACACTCGAGCCATTTGGGAGGGTAATATTCGAATACAATCGATAGATCTCTCCATAATTTGTATTGTATCGATCATAGCTTAATTCAAAATAAACATAGGAAGCTATTAAAAAGGTAGCCGCCAAACCAATAGCTAAGCCAAATACATTAGTTAATGAATGTAGTTTATGCCTGAACATATTTCGCAATGCAATTTTAAAAAAATTCTGAATCATGATATACATTTTAACGGTCCATTCGTTAGACGCTCACAGATTTAAAATGTTACTCACTAAAATTTAAACGATGTTTTTAATTTTGAATCTTGATTGAATCTATTTAACTTTACCCGATATGAAGCTAATGACCTAACATTTAATTCATGCCGAAAAAAGAAAACTTTTACGAAAATCAAAAAGTCAGGCAATGGTGGATTTGGCTGATCGTTGTCACAATAAACATGCTTTTCATTTTTGGATTCATTCAGCAAATCATTTTAGGACAGCCACTTGGCGACAAACCAATCGACAATACGATTCTGATCCTGCTCACCATTTTGGTGTTTTTTTTCTTTTTATTACTTTCGACTTGTTCCTTAAAAACAAGAATAACCAAGAAATGGATTTACATAAAATACTTTCCTTTTCATTGGGTGTATAAATCGTATAAACGGGAGAAGATAACTAAAATAGAAATCATAAAATATGACCCGATACGTGAATTTGGCGGCTGGGGAATTCGTACCGGTTTCTTTCGAAAGAGAATGGTGTATAATATATCGGGCAAACAAGGAATTTTAGTCGAGTTTGAAAATGGGAAGAAAATCATTATAGGTACCAGAAAAGCAGAAGAAATTTCTAAAATCCTTAAAAAACCATGACCCAAATCGACAAATTCAATCTTACCGAAAAGTTCATTTTATTAGCAATGCACCCTGATAAAGCACGCTATAAAATTAGCGATCAGGCCCTAAACGCAGGTTTAATCGGAGCTATTCTTCTTGATTTGACAAAAGAGGATAAATTATTGATCAAAAATAAAATGCTTCAAGCAAAATCGAGTTATTCAAAGATGTCAGCAACCCATAATCAAATTCTATCCATCATTCAACAATCTGAAAAAGAAAGGAACATTAAAATATGGATCCAAAAGCTTTCAATGAAATCAGGAACCTACAGAAAGAAAATTTTAGAAGGATTAAGAGATAAAGGATTGATTAAAATTGAGTATAAAAAATTTCTTTTTATCCCATACCTCAATGCCTATCTTATTAAAAAAAACGAACGGATAAACTTAATCAATCAAATTAGGGAAATCCTCATCTATTCAAAAAAACCGGATACTGAAATGGCCTCCTTATTGGGAATGGTAGAGGCATGCAAAATGTATCCAATTATTGCCAGGGATCGGACTGAGAGAAAAGATTTTCAAAAAAAATTAAAGGAAATCATTAAATCGGACTTAATTGCTTCGGGGGTTGATCAGGTAATAAAAGAAATGCAGGCTGCTATCACCGCAGCTGTGATGGTCTCGACCATGGCTGCAACCTCCGGATCCAGATAAAATAATTCCAATGATTGTCGCTGATTACAAAACACTTAAGCCTTCTTATAAATTAGCAACTAATAGTACAACAGAATCGCTGAGAAATTCAGATTCGCTCATTTACCACTCAACATTAAAAAATTATTCACCCACTCCCCTGCACCATTTACCTGTACTTGCAAAATGGCTTGGGGTGCAAAGCATATTTGTAAAAGATGAATCTCTCAGGTTCGGATTAAAATCATTTAAAGGATTAGGAACTTCTTATGCCCTGCATAAATTTATTATGGCTAATCCAAGCATACACACTTTTTGCACTGCTACCGATGGGAATCATGGCAGGGCCTTGGCTTGGTCGGCCAGACTTGCTGAGAAAAGCGCAGTAATCATAGTTCCCAAGCATATCACCAGTGCCAGAATTGAAGCTATTAAAAGTGAGGGAGCAAAAGTTGAAATATTTGATGGGAATTATGATGATGCTTGTTTATACGCTGAAAAGCTTAGCCGACAGGATGGCTGGCAATTGGTTCAGGATGTTGCATGGGAGGGCTATGAAGAAATACCTGCTCAAATAATGTCCGGTTATCTAAGTATTTTCAAAGAGATGGAAAATAGTCTTCACCCATTTGAAAAGGCTGGGATTGATCTCGTTTTTTTACAAGCGGGTGTTGGTAGTTTCGCATCGGCTGCAGTTTGGTATTATCTGAATCGTTATGGGATTAAAAAACCAAAAATTGTTATTGTGGAGCCATTGGAAGCAGATGGCATTCTTGAATCTTTTAAGCAAAAAAAACTAAGTACATCCAAAGGAAAACAACAAACCATCATGGCCGGATTAAATTGCGGTTTACCTTCATCAATTGCCTGGCCCATTTTACAATCGGGAGCTAATGCATGCATACGTATTGAAGATGATTACACAAAGCAAGCCATGAGAATTTTGGCAGATCCGATGCCTGATGATCCAACCATCATTGCAGGTGAGTCAGGGGCCGCCGGACTTGCTGCTTTTTTGGCAATTTTACGGGAAAAGAAATTTAAGTCCCTACTTAAACACTTGGATATAAACGAATCGACCAAAATCTTATTTTTTAATACCGAAGGGGATACCGACCCTGAATCCTTTCATCAAATCATTTCGTCGTTGGAGTAATCATTTAAAGTTTTCTTAGGTGATTTAGTCGAATAAATATAGTAATTTTCCCATTTTATTATTCAGCTTGATCAATCGAAATTCGCATTTGATCTAAGATACTTGACGAACGATCGATAAGGTGACATGAAGCTTTTTTATATCCGCTGTTTTAATTATTATTGTATATAATTTTATTCTTAACCAATTCTTATACTGATGAGAAAAATAACATTTTTAGCTCTGTTTATTTTATTCGCTTCAACCATTACAGCTCAGAATAAAAAAAGTTTGACCTTCGATGATATCCTTAAATGGAACCGGATCACGGAACAAATGATCTCCAACGATGGAAAATTCGTTGTATATAAAAACGAACCCTGGAAAGGCGACCCTGTTTTAAAAATCTCATCTTCTGCAGGAGTCGAACAGTTCTCCCTCATTGGTGGAACCGGTGCTTCATTAACTCAAGATTCAAAATTTGTTGTTTTTACCATCAAACCCGAAACTGAAGTTGTTCGTCAACTGAAACTTAAAAAGACTAAAAAGGAAAAATTACCTAAGGATGCTCTGGGGATCTATGATCTCACAAAGAATTCACTCACCAAAATTGAAAACCTGAAGTCTTACAAAACTCCTGAAAAATGGAGTGGATGGATTGCTTATCAAACCGAAGCTGAAATAGTGGAAGTTAAGAAAGATAGTACTGAGGCAGAAAAACCAAAAGCCAAAAAGGCTAAAGAAGAAAGTGCTAAAAACGGGTACAGTCTGCAAGTTAAAAATTTGAATGCTGATGAAATGATCAGTTTCCCGTTTGTGACCCAATATTTATTTGCAGAAGAAGGTAAGGTACTCACTTTTGTATCTACCGGGAACGATAAAGACTTTAAGGAAGGAGTATATAAATTTGATGCCATCACTAAATCAAATACTGCAATCTATCTTGGAAAAGCAGATTTTAAGCAACTTTCTATTCGTAAAGATGGATCAAAAATCGCATTTTTAGCAGATACTTCAAATTCTAAAGATGAGGCCAAAAACTATGCTTTGTACTTATGGAATGGCAATGATATGTCCAAAGAAGTTGTCAATAATACTAACAAAGCAATTCCGGAAAATTGGGAGATTAGCGATAATGGGCGAATTAGCTTTGCAGAAGAAACGAATCGGATTTTCTTTGGAACAGCTCCAATTCGACCGGTAAAGGATACAACTATTCTGGACGAAGAAATACCGGTATTGGATATTTGGTTATGGAATGAGGCAAGGCTGCACACCGAACAACTTTATACCAAATCAAGAGATTTAAGAAAAACATACATGGCCGTTTATCATGCCGATCAGGGAAAAATTGCTCAACTTGAAAATCCAAATTATGATCGGATAAGCCTGATTAATGACGGCGATGCGGATCAGGTATTGGCATATTCGAATGTCCCCTATGCAATACAAACCATGTGGGAAGGAAGTCCTGAACATGCTGATTTCTACCTTGTGGATATTTTTACCGGCAAAGCAAAGATGATTAAACAGGATTTAAGGGCAAACCCATCGGTATCTCCTGCCGGAAAATTTCTTTATTGGTATAATTCAATTGATACCAGTTGGAATTCTTATGATTTGAAATCAGGACAAGAATATAAACTTACAAGTCCCAATACGGTGCAATGTGCCAATGAGTTGAACGATGTTCCAAATCCTCCAAACGCATACGGCATTGCAGGTTGGCTGAAAGATGATGAAGCAATGATAGTATACGATCGCTTTGATATATGGCAACTTGATCCCGTGAATAAAAACAACCCTCTAAACCTTACAATTAACGGTAAAAAATTGCAAACATCCTATCGATTGATTGATCTGGAAAATGTAAGCAGTGGTTTCAGAGGAGGATCAGCCGAAGGCATTGATATAAAGAAAACAGCCTATCTTTCCGGACATAATGAAATTACCCGGGAGGAAGGTTATTATAAAACTTCGCTTAAAAAAGCAGCAGAGCCAACAAAATTAATCAGTGGGGAATTTAGTTTTGGCAGACTGATCAAGGCAAAAGATGCTGAGGTTGTTCTTTATACGAAAGAAGATTTTCAAGTTTATCCAAATATTTTATTAAGCGATCTTAATTTTAAAAATTCCAGACAAATCAGTGATGCCAATCCACAGCAAAAAGATTTTTTATGGGGAAGTGCTGAATTGGTTAATTGGACATCACTTGATGGAAGAAAATTACAGGGAACCTTGCATAAACCTGAAAACTTCGACCCGAATAAAAAATATCCGCTTATTGTAAATTTCTACGAAAAGAATTCTCAGGAATTATACAGCTACCGAATGCCCGAAGCACATCGTTCGACCGTAGATTATCACTATTACACCAGTAACGGTTACTTGGTATTCAATCCTGATATTTATTATAAAACAGGTTACCCCGGTGAAGATGCCTTCAATTGCATTATGCCAGGCATAACTTCATTGATTGAAAAAGGGTTTGTTGAAGAAAATCACATTGCTGCCCAAGGTCACAGTTGGGGAGGCTATCAGGTCGCTTATCTGGCAACTCGAACCAATATTTTTGCCGCCATCGAATCCGGTGCCCCGGTTGTAAATATGTTCAGTGCTTATGGTGGCATCAGATGGGGTTCCGGATTAAACCGATCATTTCAATATGAACATGCTCAAAGCCGCATCGGGAAATCCATTTGGGAATCCCCATTAAGATATATTGAGAACTCACCTATTTTCAGCATGGATAAAGTTCAGACTCCAATCCTGATTATGCACAACGATGATGATGGAGCAGTTCCTTGGTATCAGGGAATAGAGTATTTTACTGCCTTACGCAGAATGGGAAAACAAGTCTGGTTGCTAAACTACAATGAGGCAGATCACTGGCCCTTATTGGTTCGCGATAAATATGATTTTCAAATTCGGATGGCGCAATTTTTCGATCATTTCCTAAAAGGCAAACCAATGCCAAAATGGATGAAAGAAGGAGTTCCGGCTATTAACAAAGGTTTTGAGATGGGATATGAGTTGGTGAAATAATAATAGAAAGGACAAAATAAAAAGTCTACGACAGTATTACAATCGTAGACTTTTTTAATACCCTTCGCGCCCATAGGTGTACATCACTTTATTCACTCAGATATTGAATTGAACCTATGGCAGATCTGAGACTTTTTATATTTAGGGTTGATTTAATATTTTCCTTTTTTTAATTATCTTAAATATATTGGCACACGCAATCACTGCCAAAAATAAAACAAAATAAAAATTATTAGTTCTGTTTATCAATTGCATAATTATTAAGTATGATAATGCTATTGAAACAAGACTAATATATACTATTAAATAGCCTCTTTTTTGAAAGATAATTCTAGGTTTGATAAAGGATAGAGGGTACACTATTGCCGCAATTAAAATTACATAAAATAGATTTTCCATAATAATATTTGTTTAATTAGGTCTCATTTGGTACACAATAAGTTCTATAACATAAATATGAACATAACCAATATATCACTGGCCCGGACGTTGTGCAAACAATTAGACATATCGTAAATGAGGTATAATCTGCACAACCATCATCAAGAGATGATTTGGTTGAATTATAATTCGTTAGTATTTCAAAATTATCAAAAAAATAAGATATTTTTTCTTTATCGATATTACAACCCAAACAGTTAGCAACAGATGAATCGATTAATAATTCTGGATATTTACTCTTTAAATCATATCCTAATTGCTTGATTCTTTGATCCATTAAGTTCAATTCCTCATCATTGAATCCAATTAATGATTTAATCTTTCCAATATTATTACTAAGGTAAGCATTTTTTAATTCTGGAATTGATACTTTATTTTGCTTCACTTTTTTAGTAATACTTTCTTGAATTGAAATTAATTCAATATAAGAATTATCCTTCTTAAGATTACTTTTAAGCTTCGACTCAATTATTTTGTCATCTTTTTTATTTGTTTCAATTTCCTGATTATTTATATTCAAAGTATCCTTCTGTGCACACGAAGTAAACAAAATAAAAGACGCAATGAATAGGGATAAATACGGTTTTCTGAAAAATTTTAAAGTATTCATTTTATCAATATTAAGGTTATCGTAAAAAACAATTATTCAGGAGTGTTTAATACTGGCAAAATGCCTTCAAAGGAATTTATTTTCAATTGAATTTCTCCCGTTACCGACAACTTTTTTTTCCCTGTTATTTTTTCTCTCAAGAAGGGATACTCTCAAGAATGGTTAAACTTAAATTTAAATCGTCAGTAACTAATTTATCATAAGTACTTTATTCGTCCAATTATGGATAAACAATAAATAAAATTTATGGGGAGATTTATCAGTTAATTCTGCTTATTTGCAAAAGGTAACCATGAAATATTCATTTTTTTGAATTAAATTATTTTTTAAATAAATAATCATCTATACCATTCATGACTTTTATATACAACATAAATGATTTTCAAATTCGTATAGCACAATTTTTCGATCATTTCCTAAAAGGCAAACCAATGCCAAAATGGATGAAAGAGGGGATTCCTGCAATTAACAAAGGTTTTGAGATGTGATATGAGTTGGTGAGATAATATTGGTTTAAATATTATTGATTGAAATTCTATAATCCTGCGAGCGTTTGAAACGCTCGCAGGATTTTTATTTTTCGCAAGCACCCTACGAGGCGGTACAAAATAGTGTATAGAATGAGAGTGCACCCTTCGGTACGTCCCGACTATTGTCGGAACACTCAGGGTGCTTATGGGTAAAAGGGCATTGAGTTTTCCGTGATAGCGGAAAGTATCGAAATGCCCTTTGAACTTATTCTCCTGATAAAGTCTGTATCAAATATCTCTTCAAACTAAATCGTGCCGGGAAATAGATCCACGCAACTCCGCTGACGAAAACAGCAGTCAGAATGAAAAACACAAATCCTCCGGAAATATCAAAAGCTGAGGATAGTAAGGATGGCAATATCCCAATAAATGCAGCTAAAACACCAATTAATAAACCTGTTACGAGCAGCACAAAGTTTTCAAAAAAGATAATTTTAAGAATGTTCGATTTGTTAAAACCCAAGGCTTGCATCAGGGCAATTTCATGTCGACGATCCAATAAATTCCGGAGTAAAACAATACCTAATCCGATCGTCCCGATTAAAACACCCAATCCGCCAAGCACCATAAAAACAGTAAGGTAAGTGTTGGTAACTGAATTGAATTCAGCCAATCGATCAGTCGTAAGGCTAATCTCGATTCCAAAATCTGTAAAATTATCACTCAGATAATCTTCGATTTCCTTTTGCTTATCAGCAGGTGCTTCAATGAGCATAATTTTAGATCCGCCAATGGAAGGATAATATTTTCTGAACAATTCATCCTCTATCAACAAATTTCCCTGAAAAATAGAACTATTTAATCCTCCTTTGATTACTAATGACAAGGGTTCTCCACTTTCGCTTAAGTACAAAAGGGTGTCCCCTACTTTCTTTTTCAGCCCCCATGTTAATACCGTAAGATCAACATAAGCCGGAATGACCCCTTCTTTGGGAGAATCTTTCAAAGTCAGCCATGGATGGGCTTTGTCAACTTCATCAGATAGTTGCGCAAATGAAAAAGCTTGCTTTTGATTAAAAGCAGCACTGTTTACTCCAAGCAGCTGAGGCTTATTGACCAGATTGAGATTCAGGCAACTGGCATCATCACCTTCCAGATTATGAAACTGAACAAAACTGATACCTGAATTCAGCTCCTCATGTGTAAGCTCGTTTAAATCATTCAAAATTGGCATGGTCGACTCTGCCCAAAGCAAGTAGCCACCCGTGCCGGATGCATTAGAATTGTCCAAACCGTAAAAGGTTTTTCGATTGGCGCCTGTTATCAAAATCGTGAATGAACCCAAAGCTAGTAAAGAGATCACCGCAATACTCCTTCCCTGGTTTAAGGCGGCATTTTTAAGGGCAAGCATTTTTATTCCAAGCGGTTTAATAGAAGAGCCATTCAATGATTTACTTAATACCCACTTTGATAAAGCAATTCCTCCAAACATAAATAATGCTCCGGCCATCATCAGCAAGCCAGGGTTCATTTCGGTAACCCCAATAATGGAATAAATCAATAACAACAAGCTGCCTCCCAAACCGGCAAAAGCTGAGAATTTAATCCAAAACAGCCCGTTTTTAATTTTCAATTGAGGTGCTAAAACATTTTTAAGCAGAGAAATCAAAGGTGCTTTCAATTTCTTTCTGTTAATCAAAAACACCACCAACAAGGAAATGATCATTCCGCTTAAAGCCCCCATTAAAATAGTTGAAGGTATTATAAAAACTACCAAATCGTTGGTTCGTACGATATCCGACCAGATGGATTGAATCCCCTGCATGATGCCATAATTGTACAAAATGCCCAGAAAAGCACCAAGAACCCCACCCAGTAATGTTATGAAAAAAGATTCAAAAAACTGGATTTTCAATACCTGCTTTCTGGTAAAGCCGAAAGCGGATAAGAGTCCTGATTCTGACTTACGCGATTCTGCATTTAAAGAATAAAGCAGAGCGGTAAGTAAAATTCCTGCCAGAATTACGAAAAAACTTAAGCTTAAAAAGAGCTCTCCAAAACCAACCCCGTTATTCGCTGCCTGCGATCCCTGCTCCCGAACCGGAATAAATTGCATCCCAATGTCCATTGGTTTGAGTTGTGCCAAAACCTGACTTTCAAATCCTTTTGCATCAACATTTTGTTTATCAAGGCGCATGGCAGTATAGGTTCCAAAACTGCTTTTCCACAATTCTGCACCTTTCTCTAATGAAATGTAAGCCTTGGGAGTCCCTTTAAATTTATTCCAATAATCTTCATCTTCATCCTGAATCAGGGTCAGATCAATCGGAATACTGGTTTCCCAATCGCTGCAACTATTTGCATCGGCCAAGCCCGGAAAGGCCGGCATTAAAGAATTATCCAAACCATTTAACCCCGTTTCAACAATTTGCTTCACAACAAATGAAGCAGATTTTTCGACTAAAGTTCGTAATGGGCCAATCGTAAAATAATCGAGGGTTAAGGTATCTGAAACAGAAATTCCCAAATCTTTTGCCAACCATGAGTTCACTACAATTTCATTCCCTTTAAGTCGTTCATTATTAAACAGAAATGATGATGCTGTTACAAAAGAATAAGGAGTCGTTTTACCATTAGAACGCAAAGAATTAACCAAATAGGTCAGTATTCTTTCATTTTTCAGATGAAGACTTGATAGGGACTCAACAATGGATTCATCCATAAAAATTCGTTTGGATAAAATCTCAAATTGATCTGTTTCCTGAATATCTTTAAGGATCAATCCGGCATCAGCAATCGTCCATAATTCGCCTAATTTTTGATTCAGAAAATCAGTAGTAACTGATTTATCATCAGAGCCTTCAACGAGGATGGTATTTACGAAAGCACCTAATTCCAGACGATCACTTAAAAAAGAGTTTGAAACAAAAACATTATTGGGTGCAA
This sequence comes from Bacteroidota bacterium, assembly GCA_018816945.1. Classification (NCBI taxonomy): domain Bacteria; kingdom Pseudomonadati; phylum Bacteroidota; species Bacteroidota bacterium. Next base: position 72,675 of record JAHIVC010000087.1, read on the forward strand.
CCTGATTGCTTTTCAAACTGAAACGACCCATCTTTTCTGCTTCAACAATTTCCTTAACCGTCAGTCGTAAGGCTACCGATGCCTGTTCTTCTTCAATAAAGGGTGAATTGAGCGGAATAAAATCCACATTTTCAACCCGTAGCAAAAACTGGTCGCCCACATTTAACACTAATTTCTGAGCTAAATTTGAACTGATGATTGCCTCGTCATTGGTTAAAGGCATCGGTTCCAAATTTGACAAAGTCCAGAATGTATCATCGATGCCATAAACAAAACTTTTATTCACCCTCACATTGGTTTCGGGGTTGATTGAAATTCCCTCGACGCTTAATATAGCAGCGGTTTTTAATTTCAAATTATTCCCCAGTTCTTCAGCCAATTCTTTTCGCACAAAACGGTCGCCGGTCATTAAAGCGTACCCTGCATTCCCAAGCCTTTTACCTACAATCTGGTTCAGACTATAATTTACGGAATCCCCAATAATCAATGCCCCGGTTAAAATCGCAGTACTGAGCATGGTTCCAAGCAAAATGGCAAGATGTTGTTTCTTGAAATACCAAAGACTCCGAAGTATGAATTTTGTAATTGACATCCGATTATTTCAGTTGATTAAGTTGACCATTGAGCAATGAGTACCTGGTTTTCATTTTGTCTGCAAGATCCAGCGAATGGGTAACTATCACCAGTGCCATCTCTTTTTTCGTCTGCAAATCAACCAGCAAATTTCCAATTTGTTCTGCTGATTCATGATCCAACGAACCGGTAGGCTCATCAGCTAATATGATATCCGGCTCGTTGATCAATGCCCTCACCACGGCTACTCTTTGACATTCGCCTCCTGACAATTGTCCCGGAAATTTATAAAGATGTGCCTTAAGCCCAACCTCCGATAGCAATTGAATCGCTTTTTCAGATGTTAACTTTAATTGATTTTTTGATGAATTTGCCAATGCAGGCAACAATACATTCTCCAATACATTCAATTGCGGCAGTAAGTGGTGCATCTGAAAAACAAAACCAATTCTTTTGTTTCGCAGCGCCGACAATTTTTTGTCATCCAATGTATTGATTTCAACTCCATCAAAAACGATATTTCCCGAAGTTGGTAAATCGAGTGTGCCGATCAAATTTAACAGTGTACTTTTACCGCATCCCGATGGCCCGACAATGGCTATGGAATCACCTTTCCTGATTTCAAGAGAAATATCGTTGAGCACCTTGTGAACAACTTGGCCACTTGCACTTTGGTAATATTTGCTTATTTTCTCCAGTTTTATCATTGAACGTTAGATTTTTAGTTTTGAAAAAAGAATTCAGTAGTCAGTAGTCAGTAGTTAGTATCTCATCATCACTTATCACTTATCACTTATCACTTATCACTTATCATTCATCACTACCTTCTCATAAACCCCCATCATTTTACGGATAAGGATTCGACTGTTAAAATGCTTTTCAACGTTTTCACGCCCCTGTTTACTCATCAATTTCAATTTTTCAGGATCGCTTAAAACTTCTTCGAGTTTCTTAGCTAAATTTTCTGAATTATTTGGGGCGTATGTTACTCCGCCTTTTGTGGCTTCAATAATTTCAGGAAAGGCTCCCAATGCAGGCTGAACCAAAGGAACCCCGCAAGCTAATGATTCGATTTGATATAATCCAAAAGCTTCTCCGTTTATAACAGGAACCGATAACAAAGTTAAGGGTTGAAAAAATTGATTCAGGAATTTTTCCCGGTATTCTTCAACAAATTCTACATCATCCATAAAATTGAGCTTTCTCAATTTTCTTACCTGACGTTGAATAAACTTTTTGTCATCACCTGTCTGACCACCGGAACATCGCAATTTCACGTCTTTAAAAGCTGCTTTTGACTTCAATTTGATGAAAGCATCAATGAGTACCTCAAAGCCATTTTCTTCGTTCATCCGCGACATGTATCCAATTACAGGCGGATTGAATGCCAGAGCAGACATTTGAAAAACTTCCGGATCAATTCCAACATGAATCACATTTAACTTTTCATCCGGTATGTACATGCGTTTTTTCATCACTGCTCCATAAAAATGGCTCACCGCAATAAAAGCATCGATATCTCTGCCTTTTTCACTGAATAAATCCCAAAGTTTTTTTTGATAGGAATCGTCCATGGCATCTATCCAAACATCTTCATCCTGCAAAGAACAAACTACCGGAATATTCAATTCATCCTTAATTTTCCTTGCCAGACCCATTAACAATGCATTTGACAGATGCACAATATCGGGCTTTTCATGATGTTTTAGAAAGTCAATAAGATGCTCAAGTTCTTCCTTTTGATAACCTTCATGACCTTTAAGCATGGAGATGGTCATTTCCTCCAGTCCATGTGCACGGGTAGATCCTGCTTTTTTTGCAGCATATTTCATCAAGAATGGTGAATTAAAAATATGCTCCAACCATTTTGGCATCTTACGAAGAAAAGGAAATTTTTGCTTTAAGTATATATTGATGGCTCCGTAAAATACAGGGGCATCTGATTGTTTTTCACCATTCAGTGTTAAAGGCAAATATATTGGTAAGGTTACCGCATCATGCCCTGCATCTCTTAATGATTTAACATAAGAGCTGTCCCTTAAACAATTACCACAATAAAAGGATCCGCCAAAACCGGGAACAATATTTACAATTTTCATCACTAATAAATTTCAATTCTTAATTACCTGTACTAAAACCATAAACAATCCCATCTTCTCCACCAATAATAATCATTCCATTAATTACCGCGGGGCTACTTGAAAGAGCTGCACCTAGTTCGTAGGACCATATTTTTTCACCTGTTTTTAAATTTAACACATAAATTCTTCCATCACCGGAACCAAAAACAACCTTTTCTCCCGCAATTACAACTGAACCATCAATCTTTCTCTGAGTTTTAAAACTCCATAGAACTTTGCCGGATTGCTGGTCAAAACAATAAATGTTTTTATCCTGAGAACCAATCACTACTTTGCCATCAGCTAAGGCAGGTGATCCGAGGAAAGGACCAGCTTTGTACTCCCATAATGTTTTCTTAGACTTTAAATCAGTGGCATATAAACCGCCGTCATAATTTCCATAAAAGGCCTGGTCTCCTGAAATTGCCGCTGAAGAAGCAATATAAGTACCTACATCAATCTTGTCTTTTTCCTTGCCATCCGCAACATTGATCATGTGCAAAAAACCATCACAACCACCGAAAATAGCAATTTTTCCATCTGTTGCAGGAGCACCATTGATATAATTATCTGCCTCAAATTTCCAAATCATTTCACCCGTTCTTGCATTCACACAGTGAAGAAAAAAATCGTAACTACCTACGATAATCCATTTTTCTTTTTTATCAGGAGAATAAATCCATCCTGCTGAACCGGATATTTGACCATCGGTTTGATACTTCCACCTCAATTTACCCGACTTTGCTTCAAGTGCAAAAAAATCACCCTGTAATGTTCCGAAATAAATAGTGTTGTCCAATATCAAAGGTGCTGCTTCAATTGAATTCTTCGCTTCAAATTTCCACATTAGCTTCCCATCCATTGACAAAGAGTATAAAAATCCATCATTGGAACCAATATAAATTTGATTATTACAAACTACAGCCGATGATTTTATGGCATCCTCTGTTTTAAAAGCCCATTTCAATTTGATAGAATTGCCAATGGAAACAGGAGTGTAGCCCGTGAGTTCCTGATTTGCCCGAAAAGATGGCCAACAATTGTTAGTTTGAGCAAGACTTTGTCGAGGCAAGACAATTAAAATCCCTACCATCATTAAAATAACAGCTAATGTACTTTCGAATCGCCACTTGGCGGTGAGAAAACTCTTAGGTTTATTTACAGATTGAGATTTCTCACCCATTTGCAGTGGGATTGAAATAACAGAAGTGATATTTTTATCTTTTCTCATCTTTTCAAAATTAATCAATTAATGAAATTGCCCCTGTAGGGCATGCATTTGCGCATTCGATGGCTGTTGAAGTCAAGGCTTCATCTATCGATTTTCCAAACGGGACCTTTATTCTGACATCAAATCCTCTGCCAATAAAAGTCAAACCGAATTCTTCTTTCCTTTTACTCGTGATTTCAACGCATAATCCACATTTGATGCACTTTTCAGGTTCATATACGATCACGTCTTGTTTAAAGTGTTTACTGAGCTTATTCCGTTCGCCCAATAAATATTTTCTTCGATCAATTTGGTAAGCATCCGAATGGATCCTTAGCTTACAATTATCTATTTTCCGGCAATCGCAATGCATGCAACGATTGGCTTCCTTTTGTGCATCAGCTATTTGATAAGGATCTAAGCCCTCATAAACTTTATTCTCAATAACTTTATTTTTTGATTCTTTCAAATACTCCTGAATTTCTTCATTAGCCAGCTTTCCAAATTTTGAATTGAACATTTTGGGTGCTTTTACCATTTGTTCTCCCCGAAGGAATTGATCAACTGAACGAGCAGTATCTTTCCCTTGAGCAACAGAACGTACTGCCATTTTTAAAGATTTCACAGCACTACCGCATGCAAACAGCCCGGGAATTGAAGTTTCAAAAGTATTTGGATTGATTATTATTCCTTTATCATTTGACTCAAGACCATCAATTTTAAAATTTACTTGGTCAATGGCTCCTGTTGCTATGATAATAGCATCGTAGTCGATTTTTAAATGTTGATTGATGAATGCAGAATCTATATTTGTATTAAGCTTAAATTCAGCCCCATAAGTCTTTAAATAGTTGATTTCCGAATCCAATACTTCAATTGGCAAGGGTTTATCCAATTTCAAATATCTCAATGATCCACCTGCTAACTCATTTTTGTCGAAAATGGTGCAAATATGACCAGCCTTTAGTAAATAAAATGCAGCAGCCAGTCCGGCCGGACCGCTACCAATAATCGCCACCTTTTTCCCTGATTTGGTTTGTTTCTCAGGAAAGAATGTATGATTTCCTCTGATATCCTCAGTAGCAACAAATTTCTTTAATTGGCAGATTTGCACCGGTTTATCAACTGAATTTCTGCGGCAAACCTTTTCGCAAGGAGCAGGACAGATGTACCCCAGAATATGAGGTAAAGCAATCTCTTCTTTTACAACTTCAATCGCTTCAGCGAATTTTCCTTGAGCAATTAACCGGTTCATCATAGGAATATTCATATCGGCCGGACATCCCAAAGTACATGGAGCTTCACAATCGCCCACATGATCGCTCATGAGTAGTTCCAATGCATCTTTTCGGGCATTCATTACTTCCTGATCAGATGTAATGATGTTCATATTTTCGGCAGCAGGCAATGCACAACTTGGCAATAGTTTACCTGAGTTTCCATCCTTCACCAAACAAACCATGCAAGATGGATGGTTGTGAAAACCTGCGCCCTCCAAATAACACATGGTCGGAATATCTATCCCCAATTCTGCAGCTGCATTCAGAACGGTAGTTCCTTCAGCAACGATTATTTCTTTTCCGTCTATCTTAAGTTTAATCATTTTATACAGTTATTACGGCATTTACCGGGCAAACCTGCCTACAGATATCACATTTGATGCATTTCTCGGTATCGATTTCATGCAACTGATAAGGTTTGGCTAAAATTGCATCTGTCGGGCATCGTTGAGCACATTTGGTACATCCATTGCAATCCTCGGTAATTTTGTAAGTAATCATGGCTGTGCACTTTCCGGTCAGGCATTTCCCATTGATATGCGCTTCATACTCATCCCTGAAATGCTTTAAAGTTGACAATACCGGATTTGGCGCAGTTTTCCCTAAACCACAAAGGCTGCCTTTTTTAGTAGTATGTGCCAATTGTTCAAGTATTTCTAAATCAGCCATTACCCCTTTACCACTGGATATTTTGTTCAAAATTTCCAGCATTCGGGTGGTTCCAACTCTGCAAAAAGTACATTTTCCACAACTTTGGTTTTGTGTAAACGAAAGAAAATATCTTGCAATATCCACCATACAATCATCTTCATCCAAAACAATCAAACCTCCCGATCCCATCATTGCACCTGCACCGCTTAGCGATTCATAATCAATTGAAATATCTGACATCGATGCCGGAATGCAACCACCGGAAGGGCCACCAATTTGAACAGCTTTAAATTTCTTGCCGTTTGGGATACCACCACCAATTTCTTCTACAATGGTTTTAATGCTGATCCCCATTGGAACCTCGATCAAACCGCCCCGATTAATTTTCCCGGCTAGTGCGAAAACCTTTGTTCCTTTGCTATTTTCTGAGCCAATATTATTGAACGCTTCTTCCCCATTTCTTATAATCCATGAAACCATTGCAAAAGTCTCCGTATTATTAATCAGAGTTGGCATTCCGTTTAAACCTGCTTGCGCAGGGAATGGTGGTCGCATGCTGGGCATTCCCCTATTTCCTTCAACTGAGGCAATCAAAGCAGTTTCTTCACCACAAACAAAAGCTCCAGCACCTTCAAATATCTTCAAATTAAAGGAGAATTCGCTGTTCAATATATTTTTACCAATTAAGCCTTCTGCTTCGCACATTTTGAGTGCTTCCCTGATCCTTTTTACCGCAAGCGGATATTCAGCCCTAATATAGAAAATTCCTTCGGAAGCGCCCACCGCATAAGCTGCTATGAGTATGCCTTCAATTACCCTGAATGGATAAGATTCCAGAAGCATTCGATCCATGAAAGCACCCGGATCACCTTCATCTCCGTTACAAATGATGTATTTTTTATCAGCTATTTGTTTTTCAACCAGTTCCCATTTCAATCCTGTAGGGAAGCCAGCTCCACCCCTGCCCTTTAATCCACTGTCTTTGATAATTTTTATAATTTCTTTAGATGATAATTCAGCAATGCATTTTTTAAATGCTGTGAAACCGCCTAAACCTTTGTACTCTTCCAAATCGGTGGGTTTTATTTCACCACGGTATTCAGTAGCAATATTAATTTGCCGGTTCAGAAATTCAGAAACAGGGGTATCTCTTCTATCGCTTTCATATCTGGCAGTTGATATAGGAATCTCATTAAAGACAATGCCTTCGAAATAATTATAAAAATTACTCCTTAATCGATCAATTAAATTGGTTGGTTTGAAGTGTTTCCGAATTACGCTGTTTACTTCTGCCGCCGAAATTTTTGCATAAAATGTTGGTACTTCGCCGGGTTTATGGATTTCCAGCATGGGAACCTGATTACAAATCCCAACACAACCTACCTGCTTTACACTCACATTGATCCTGTTTTTATCAAGTATGTTTTCAAGTTCGGTCTTTACCAAGGCACTGCCACTGGCAACACAGCATGAACCCAATCCCAGCCTTATTTCTCCTTGTATTTCTCTGGTTTTAATACCCGACCCTACATAAGCTTCTTTCGGATTATTCTTGGAATTAATAAAATCGGTAAGGGTTTCTGAAACCTTTTCCGTAGTCAAATGCCCATAGGTAATATCATCGATTTGAACAACCGGAGCAATGGTGCAGCATCCCAAACAGGCTACTTTTTCAATGGTGAATAGTCCCTGGGCATCTGTATCTTCAATTTCATCCGTGATTTTTAACTCGCGCCGATAGGCGTCATAAACCTGCATGGCCCCTTTCACGTGACAAGCAGTGCCAACACAAATTTTTATGATGTGTTTACCAACCGGCTTATGTCTGAACTGTGAGTAAAAAGTAGAAATACCATAAATTCTGGCAGCACTGATATCTGTATTCTTACAAACATAATCCATTGCCTCTTCAGGCAAATAATTAAACTCACCCTGAATCGCTTGCAAAATTGGAATGGCCTTATCAACCGTTTTGCCGTGCTTAAGAATAATCTGATCTACTATTTCAATAATTTCCTTGCTCATTTAAAACTCAGTCTTTACAATTACCTGTCGATCTTTTTATTAGATTTAAAGACGTTAGACATTAGATGTTAGACGTTAGACGTTAAATACTTAACAATACGTATCTTTGCTAGTCAAACTCATAACTCATAACTCATAACTCATAACTCATAACTTAATTTCCTTTGCTTATGCAAAATAAATGATCTTCGGTCCGCACAAAGATTTGTCCATCGGCAAATGCAGGTGAACTTACCACACTTTCTCCCAAAGCAGGCTCTCCAATCAATTCAAACTCTTTACTTGCCTTGTAAATACGCATAATCCCATCCCTATCGATTAAATATATTTTATCCTCAACAATAATTGGTGATGCATAAAAACCATTATCAAATTCGTGTTCCCAGTATTTTTCTCCCGTTTTAGCATTGTGACAAACCACCACACCATAACTTGTTACAACAAAAAGTAAATCTTTTGTAGCAACCGGACTTGGCACATCAGAAAGATAATCAAAATCTTCCCAAATCACTTTTGGATCGTTTCCCCCACCTATGGCAACTAAACTGGCATATTCATTTAACCCAAACACAATTCCATCAGAATAAGCAACCGAAGGCCCGACTTCCCCATAAATACAATCGATTTTCCAAAGCTCTTTTCCTGTTTGAATATCATAGCCCGCGATGCTTGGATCGGCGATCAATACAACTTCAGCTTGATTTCCGCGATTGATAATCACCGGTGATGCCCAGGAAATTTTCACTTGTCGTGTTGTACTCCATAACTCGGCTCCTGTTTGGGTTGATAAAGCCATGACCCTTGGTGACTTTCCCTGATCATATTGAACAATCACTTTATCACCATAAACTAAAAGTGATGAAGAGTGCCCGTAATGGTTTTGTGGTACGCCCAAATTCTTTGCCCAAACTTGTTTTCCACTGAAATCTATCGCGATGATATCGCCATTGGCGAATATCGCATAAACATTTTTGCCATCAGCAGTGGCAGTTGGGGCAGCTTGACCTGTATCCTCCGTAACATCGGGACCAGTTCCCGGTGATCCAGGAATTTTATCTACTATTTTGGTCCACAGTAAGGCTCCAGTATTTTTGTTATAACAATATACTTCCCTCGTTTGCTTATTTGCTCCGGTTAAAAACAACTTATCGCCCCAAATAATGGGTGAGTTATACCCCTTTAGATTAGTTTTGGTCTTCCACAAGATATTTTGATTGCTGGGGCCATCCCAATTTGTTGGAATATTCTTTTGATACGCGATTCCTAAACCATTTGCACCCCTGAAGGATGGAAAGTTCTTTCTGGCTTCCAGCACAAAATCAGGGATACTGGCTGCCTCTATTGGAATATTGGTTTTTGCAGATGGAGTTTCCGTTACCGCAACATTTTCAACTTCTGACTTATCGTTGGGTTGAACGTCACTTGCTTGATTAACAACCTCACCTTCATTGGTCTTTTCTTCAACTAAGGTAGTATTCACTTTTCGGTTGGGGGTTTCTTCTGTATGTTCAGGTTCATTGGTAGATGCAATAATTGCGGCTTCCTTAAAGGTTTTTTCCAATTTATCGTGTGTAAGAAAAGCCAAAATCAAGGCGATCACTACAATAGCCCCTCCACCAATAGAAATCCATTTTCGGGATAACTTTTTAAATAGCTGATCATTCTCCGTAACGGATTCATCTATAATTGGATTGATGGGAGTGGTTGTCCGAACGATTTGAATGGCAATCAACATTACGGCAATACTAAATAACAAGATATATCCTCCTGCTCGAACCTGCCACTGATTTGTAAAATAAGCCTTACGTACAAGTAAATCCAAAGCCCGAATTTCGTTCCGAAGTGCTTCGTCGTTTGGATTTTCACTTAACCGTTTAACCAAAGTATTGATGGCTTCCGTATTTACCGGATCAAGACGGTTTATTTGTATGTAATTGGCAATGACCAAAAAACAAATCAAGAATGCAAACACACCGGCAATGACGGCTATCGAATTCCAGAGTTTAACATTAACTCCTATTTTTTTATGCTCAACTAAACTCATATTTTATGCGTTTTTATCTCTATTTTATCTTTTTCAACCGGGCAATAATCGACACAGCGGGCACAACTGAAACAAGTTCCTTTGTTTGGGGTATAATCAATTCGGTAACGGATGATGGTCAGTTTTGCAAGGGTCAATCCAAATACCAAACCCAGAAATGCTCCTAATATCCATCCTCCAAGGTAAAAATCACTGACGATATCCGCCGCTTCGGTAAAAAGTTCTGCCCTTGTTTTTCCTGATGATCGAAAAGCATCAATATCAATGCTAGTATCTTCGTCAAGTATAGTAGGATTCTCATGAATAATGGATGCTAAACGCACTTTAGGATTAACTTTTGCAAGGGTTTCATGAAAACTTGCTGCAGTCCAACCACCAATAAACATCAGCACCGGAATGAGAATAATCATCCATGAATATCTCTTAATAATCGTCTTTCTGTCCTCAGCAACTTTAGCCGCAACAGGCTTATTAATAGCACCAAACGGACATGAATCCTCACATAAACGACATTGGATACATGCTGCCGGGGTAATGGTTAAATGTTTTTTTGAAAGTCGGCTTGTTAGATTTAGCAATACTCCATAAGGACAAAGAAATCGGCAATATGGTCTTCCGATAAACATACCGATCAGTAAAAATGCACCACCTAATGCAAACATCATGAATGTAGCGTTGAGTCTGAATATCCCGATAAACGGGTCGTATCTGCAAATCACAAAATCTGTTGATGTCGCGGCATAAAGTATTGATAAGCCCAGATAAATATACGGTATGACACCAAGAACAGACTGCAACCATGCTTTCATACTGACCGGTCGAAGGAGGAAAAAATCCTGTATGGCACCCAAAGGGCAAACAGCTGCACAAAATGTTCTTCCATAAAACAGTGAAAATAACAAAGGAGCCGCAAAAAACACCAATACTGATATCGGAATATGGTAACCCGGGTTAAAGATTGCCAAAACGATATTTTGTAAAGAGCCTACTGAACAAACACACCCTTCCCTGAAAAATCCGAAATAAGCAATTGAAAAGATGGACATTAAAAGAACGCCTATTCTGGATCGCTTTTTAAGTACTAACCATGTAACAAAAGATAAACTTGCAAGTAATACAACAATGTCCAGATACTCAAGGATTGGTGCCCGTGCTTCGGGCATCAGCGTTGGAGGCTGGGTATGGCCTAATTCAAATTCAGGCTTGGGAAAACGTTGCTGAGCAAACACACTTGTAAATTGAAACGCGGTAAAAATTAAAAATAAAATGACAATTATCTGTTTTTTCATCAAAATAGCTCCCAAATTAAATTTTCTTACTCTGACCAGAAGTTCCCTTGAACAAATAAGGATCGTTTGCTGGTACCCTTGTATACGCGTCAGAAGGGCAAACTCTTGCTATGGAACACTCATTGCAATTCACACATAAATCGTGATTCACCTGAATTTGCATGGAGCCGTTCCCGAATGAACTGCATCCTTTCATACATTTAGCGCAGCCAATGCACAAATCTGCATTGATATGATATTCGAAAAAAGGTTCTTCAATAAATATTCGCTCAATGGCACTTGTTGGGCAAAGTTGGTTTTCAGCAGCGGTCGAACGATCCTTTGCCTCGGGCCGGAAATAACCACCACAAAGATCGCAGTATCCACACATATCATAAACATGTATCAGCTTAACAGCGGATGGTGTTAAAACACAATCGGTTGCACATCTGCCACATTGAACACATTTCGCAGCATCCAATTGCCAAACCATATCGGTTCCCAAGGTATTTTTCGCTAAGACACCGCCCAATCCTCCGATACCAACTACCAATGAGAACCTGAAGGTATTGTTCAGAAACTCTCTGCGATCAATTTTTTTATTTGATTTTTCTTTGGTCATCTTTTATTGGTGCTAGATTCATTTTTCTTTTTAAAATCATCGGCTTCAGGCAATGAACAATTCTTTAATTGCTTACAATTTTTGCAGATAAAATCTAACTCGCATTTTTCATCTCCAACCGGTTTAAGCAATAAATAAGCACCTCCTGCTACAATTCCGCCCACAATTAAACTCCTGCCAACTTTCTTAATAAAATTTCTCCTGTCCATCATCTTCCAAGATTATTTATTAATTTTTTCAAAAATCCTGACCAGTCCTTTTTTAGGATCGGAAACATAAATACGATCTTTTGTATCAACAGCTAAATCCAGATCGGTAGTTCCTGCGATAAACTGATCGGGGCCTGCAACCACACATTCAAAGTCACCTGTAGGCCTATGAATTTTTACCCTTTCGATTCCTTTTTCGCTCGTAACGAATGACCCATCTGATAGCATGGCAATGTGTGAAGGATTACAGCAGCCGCTAAACCCATCCAATTGCATTGAAGTTCTTTGCCATGAGGCAATCATTTCCCCATTTGGCCTATAAGATTCTAATTGATGAATTCCGGGATTTACTGCCCAAAGTTCATTATTCCTTCCAATCAACAAATCGAAATATGCACTAGGCAGAATAAATCCTAATTTTCCATTTCCAGTATCTTTTTCACCAATTTTATTTTGTAATTCCCCATTCAGATTAAAATGATAAACTGTCTTTTTTCCTGCGTCTGCAACAAAAACAGAAGTTTCATTAACAGCAATGGAAGTAAAAATTGAAGAATCGCTTATGCTAGGCCACGATTGTAGCTGAACACCATCCTTGTTCCAAACCTCCACATGTTCGGACATCCCCAAATAAATATTACCGGAAGGAGCAACCGTCAGGCAGTAGGCATTATCCTTTAATGGAATTGTGCTTATCAATTGTCCGACCGAACTATAAATAAACAGCTTCTCTGTACCTGAAACATAAAGATTGTTGTTGTTATCTATTGCAATTCCATATAAATAATCTGTTTCAGGTTTGATCGCAGGAAGCTCTTCATAACAAATCAAAGAAGGATCTATTTCTTTTTGATTGGTCAGATCATATTCGTAAGGATTTTCCTGATTTGGCCCTTTCGAGAAGAAAAAATCGCCAGCCATGAAACCCACAACAACAAGCAGCAATACAACAGAAAGAATTAGAATATTTTTTGGTTTCATCTGTAAATATTTTTTAGTTTTTAGCTCTGATATTTATACAAACCATTTTCTTTGAATCACGCATCAATAAGTACCCATCGGCCAATGCAAAAGGTCCCCAGGCATCCTGACCATCTATGATTTTTGCCTTGTCCAGAAATTCGAAAGAATTTAAATTGACTTTGGCAATCGTTAAGGTGCCATCATCATTTAAAATAAAAAATTTATTATCCGCCATGATGTATGGCCCCAGTCCAAAACGATCTGTTTTACCACTCGTCCATAAAATGTTTTTAGGATTGTTTGGATCCACACACAAAAACTCATTACGGAGTCCGCCTGCATCTTTCGGTGCGACAGAAAACATTCTACCTTTATATAGAATGGGTGTTTGCTGTTCAGAAGCAATTCCTTCGCTTGGTTTATAGGTTTGAAGGTGTTGAACCGAATAGGTGTCGCCAGTCTTTTTTAATTGAAATAATGCGGCACCGGCACCATAGCCTGCCGTTGCATAAAATTTACCATTTCCCAGCATAACCGGTGATGGCGCAATTACGTTTGGTGCGAATGCATTTGTTTTCCATAATATTTTTCCGATATCAGGTCCTTCGGCCGAAATACCAACAATCCCGCCCACTGCAAAATAAACATACATTTTCTTGCCTTCAAAAGTCATAGGCATAATGGAAGAATGCGACATTTGCCACTTATCAGGATTTGGGGTTTCCCATAAAACTTCTCCTGTGGCACAATCAACCCCAATCAGAAGGGAAGAACCTCCTGGAGCTAAAATTACGACATCATCAACAATAATCGGGCATTGACCTGTGTACCAGAATGGAATCTCAGTTCCATATTCTTTCACCAAATCTTTGCCCCATAATAAATCTCCTGTTTCAGGGTCAACACACATCACGTGGCATCGGGGGCCCATCGTTACCAAATACTTTTCAGTGATGGCAGGTACGGTTCTCGACATGCCATGGTTTCGTTTTACTTTAACCAAATACCATCGGCTCCATAACTCTTCTCCTGTTTCAAGCGAAAAACATCTTAAAGCATCTGTATTTCTTTCCTCAACATAATCAAGCACATAAGCTTTGCCATTTTGAATGACCGGTGCTGCATGACCTTCACCCAACTCAACCTCCCACAGAATATCCGGACCGTTACCCCAACTATTAATCAAAGGGATTTTTTCTTTGTTGATATTATCGAAGTCAGCTCCGCGAAAACGGGTCCAACTTCCTTTTAAGTTTGAAGATTGTGTGGTATAATTCATAAAACTTGCCCCAATCTTAATATTTTCAGAGGCTCCATCAGCAAGAGCCGGACGGTTATCCATCCCCGGCAAACTCATTGATAAATCTTTGGTTGGGCTATGCAGAAACCAGTATACAAAGACAACAATACAAGTTAAAATTGCAAGTGAAATTGCGCCTGTTTCTACCCTGGTTTTAAGCATCATTTAATCAATAGTATTATTAGTTCTAAGTAATAGTTTCATCAAGATTCTGAAGTCCATATACAATAACATACCTTAGATCTGCGAAGATACGGATTAGCATATCTTGAATAAATATAAATTGCATATTCGCCTGCTATTTGAACTACTTCTAAAGAACATATCTCAATCTCAATCTCAATCTTAACCTCAACCTTAACCATCGCAACAACTCCTTTATAAGTTAATATAAACAGCTTATTATCAGCCGCTATGACTGTTCCTTCTGATAATTTATCACTACTAAATTTAACCTTTCCAGTATACCAATCAATACAAAACCATTTTCTTTTCGGACTACTTGAAACATATAAATCATTCCCTATTCTTACTGCATCGCCCATTTGTGGCCCAATAGAATCGTGCCTCCAAATCATTTCAGCGCTTAATCCATCGTCGGCAATCTTAAACATTCTGGATCCATCTCTATATCCTTCGATGATAAATAATAAACCATCGTGATACAAAGGTACACTGGCATGAATACCATATTTGGGTTCTGTAAGTTCCTGTTTCCATGCAACTTCTCCATTTTCAATATCAACGGAAACCAATGCATTAAATGTCATTGTGATATAGTATTTCTTTCCAAAATGCTCAATAATTGTAGGAGAGCAATAGGCATTCATTTCTCCGGTTCCTTTACTTACCCAAAGGGTTTCACCTGTTTCCTTATCCAAGGCAATGATATTGCTTTCTTCTCCACCGATGGTACAGAACAACCTATTCCCGTCAATAATAAGGTTTTCATGAACTCCGTGTTGACTATTTCTTCCTGCCAGCTCATCAATTAGCTTTCTCTGCCAAATTAAAGTACCATCTTCAATACTAAAACAATACATCACTCCCAAGCCATCAAAGACATAGCCTTTTCCATCAAGTATAAGTGGTGTAGATCGTTCAGCTGGCCAGGTTGTCATCCACTCTTTGCCTAATTCTTTTTTCCAAAGAAGTTCACCTGATTTGCTAAATGCAAATAAGGAAGTTAAACTATCTTCCAAGTTTGTTCCCAGAGTAAATACCTTTTCTCCGCCAAAAGCAACTGAAGAATGCCCTGCACCAAGTTGTTCATACTTCCACAATAATTCAGGACCCTGTTCCGGCCATTCATCCAATAGATTTTTTTCATTAAAAATACCATCACGGTTGGGACCTCTCCATTGCAAGGATTCAGCAGAATCTTTCTGAGAAGAGCCACAACTTGTAAAGCTTAAAACAATTAGGCTTAGAATTAGTGTTTGTATAGATTTCATATCATTACTTTTTTTTGATATCGTAAGCCATAAGTTCATTCACATAACGGATATAAAGAACGCCATTGTGAATAACCGGATGTGCAATATGTAGTTCGCTTCGCTTAGGTAATTTGAAAGAACCTTTATCGATGAATTCAGATTGGGTAGGTTCTACCAAGCCAACCACGCCACTGTAACCATAAATATAGATATGATTATCTGCATAAATTGTGGTGCCGGGAGCAAACTTTCGAAGTTCGAATTTTACTTCTCCTGTCTTCCAATCAAGGCACACCAATTTGTTTTTCGATTCGGCTGAACCATATACATTATCTCCAACCACTACCGAATGACCTTGTGTTTCGTCCATGATCTCATTTTTCCAGACCCTTTCTGCACTTTTACCGTCAGCAGCTATTTTTAGCATATATGCCCCAACTTCAAAACCATCCATTAAAAACAGATATCCATCACGGTAATAAGGAGAATTGGCATGAGCTCCATTTTTTATTCCATCTAAAGGATAGCTCCATGCAAGTTCGCCTGTGGTGATATTAATTGAAAGTGCTGATTTATCAGTCATTGTGATGTAATATTTTTCTTTGACAATGGCGATTATCCGAGGATTGCAATAAGCACTTTTTTCGCTCATCCCTTTATTACTCCAAATTAATTCACCTGTAAAGCGGTTCAATGCAATCACATTATACTCTACTCCACCGGGAGTACAAAAAAGAGCATCCCCTTCTATTAATAAATTCTCGGACATTCCATACTGCGTAGGCTGGGCACCAAATTCAGAAGGAAGATCTTTTTTCCAAATAAGATCACCATTTTCAACAGACAAGCATAACAATTCTCCGATTCCACTTAAAATATAAACCTGTTCGCCAACAATTGTGGGTGAAGATCTAACTCCGGGATAAGATTTCATCCATTCTTTTCCATAGGCCTTTTTCCACAATAACTTACCATTCATATCCAAATTGAACAGGTAACTGATACTATCAAGAGTACCACTGATAAACATTGTTTCACCAACAAAAGTAGGGGATGAAAAACCTTCGCCCAACTCAGTAAATTTCCATAATAGCGCAGGGCCATCCTCAGGCCATTCAGTTAATAATCCTTTTTCTGCATAGATTCCATCCCTATTCGGACCTCTCCATTCAGATTGGGTAATTGTATTTGAAATTTCCTGGGTTGAACAAGATGCCAATAAAATCAAAGATAGAATTGACAAGCATATCTGTGAATTAATTTTCATATAATTTGGTTAAGAATTTTATAATGCGATATCAAAGGCCCACAAAGTGGAATCATATCTGATATATAATTTCTTTTTATGAATTACAGGATGCGCAGAATGATCACGGCTTTTTTTTCCTTCTAGTTGAAAAGTACTTATCACTTCGAAAGAATCGTCGTTGGCTTTAACCAAACCAACTTGTCCATTGATTCCATACCAGTAAAATAAACCATCAGCAAAAATAAAAGTACCCGAATTAAATTCCTTGGTGGTGAACTTTTCAATGCCGGTCTTCCAATCAACGCAACTAAAGCCTTTTTGCTCCCAGTTGGATCCAAATAAATTATCCCCAAACAACATGGCATCGCCATTTTCTAAATCCATCAGATCGTTCTCCCAAACCCGCTCTATACTTTTACCGTCTTCGGCAATCTTAAGTAAAAAACTACCGTTTTCCCATCCGTTCATAATGAATAAGTTACCGTCGCGATATAGCGGTGAATTTCCATGAATGGCGGATTCATTGTTTGTAGGAAATGTCCATGCTACTTCACCATTTTCAGCATTCAGGGCCATCACATTTAATGCAGTAACAGTAGCCAAGTATTTTACACCTCCATGATTAAAGATTGTGATCGGGCAGTAAGCACTTGGGGTTCCGGATCCTTTACTTTCCCAAACCAAATCGCCTGTAAAACGATTCAGCGCAATTACATTTGACTTGGTACCACCTGGAGTACAATAAATTTTATTTTCATCAACTCTAATAACCTCCGTCATTCCAAATTTAATTTGGGGTGCTCCATAAGTTTTCATTAAATCAACTGTCCAAATATTTTCACCATCTTTGGTATTAAAGCAATAAACAACCCCAACGCTACTCATAACATATCCCAGGTCACCATAAATTGTTGGTGTAGGCCGAGATCCGGGAAAGTTCAGCATCCATTCAGGACCGTATTCTTTTTTCCATTTGAGATTTCCCTCATGGTCGAATGAATAAATAAAGCCAACGCTGTCAGGAGTTCCGGTGATGTAAAAACGATCGGATGTAAATGCCGGGGATGAATATCCTTTGCCCAGTTGATCGTATTTCCAAGCAACGGTTGGCCCATTTTCAGGCCATTCAGTTAATAATCCTTTATCAGGGAATTTGCCATCCTCATTTGGTCCTCTCCACTTACTAATATCCGGGGATTTGCTTACACAACTCGCTACCAGAATTAGCGATAGCACGATAATTGCCAATTGCTTATTTTTCATTTTTAATTGATTAGGAGATTTTTGAATGATTATTCGCTTTTAATTGAATATGCCATGAATGCATCTTCATGCCTGATGTATAATATTCCATCATTAATTACTGGGTGTGGCCAAAATGGCCCTTTTTTCCCTAAAGTAACCTGAAATGAACTGATCACATCAAAATTATCCGGTGAAGCTTTTACCAATCCCACATTGCCATATTTTTCATCATAAATGTACAGATAATCACCTGCTGCTATTATTGGGCCTTTACTATTCCACATCTTTTCATAAATAGTTTGACCGGTTGTCCAGTCAAGACAGATCCATTTTCCGCTGGTGTTATTGTCCCATGAAGAACCATAGATATAATTTCCAATTTTAATAACCGAACCATGCTGACTATCAAGCACATCATTGGTCCATTCAACAGAAATGGAAGCCAAATCTTCAGTTAATTTTAGTTTGACTGCTTTTCGATCATAACCACTTGTAATAAAAATACTTCCATCCTCGTACAAGGGGGTATTTGCATGATTATCGCGAGCCCTGCTTTCTGCATAAGGCCGATAATCAAATTTCCATAATATTTTCCCATTGTCAGGATTCACGCCTATCAAATGATTTTTGGTAAAGGTTGTAATAATTTTGATCCCATTTTTCTCAATTAAAAGCGGGGAAGCGAAAGCAGGTGCTTCGTGCATGCTTTCAGAAGCCCATATAAGTTCACCATTTGTTTTATTCAACGCAATCAACATTGTTTTTTTTCCACCAGTAGTATAGAACAATTTATTGTCAAGTATCAAGGGCGACTCAGATAATCCGAACATACCAAACTGCCCTTCATACATGCCATGTGCATCCACCTTCCATAAGATGCTTCCATTATCGGCATCCAAACAAGCAATCTCTCCCATCCCACTGGTTACATAGAGTTTATGATCTTCAATGGTAGGAGTACATCGGCTGGCCGGATAGTTTCTCAGCCATGCCCTTCCGTAAACGGTCTGCCATTTAATATTACCATCCATATCCAGTGCCGTCAGTACATCCGATGTATCCTGAACCCCAGTAAGATAAATGGTTTGGTAAGCGATAGATGGGGAAGAATAACCAGATGGTAAATCAACCTTTGACCATAACATTTTTGGCCCGTTTTCGGGCCATTCAGTCATTAATCCGGTTCCATCATAAATTCCTTTTCGGCCTTCGCCCCTCCATTGATAAACTTGGGAATAACCTAGCAATGATAATAAAGTAAACAGTATAGTTGACGATAAGGCTTTTTTCATCATTTTTAATTTTAAGTTTAGGATTAGTCTGGATAAAATTCAAAATCTAAGTTTATTCTTTAATATTATAAGCCATAAGTGCATCTCCATGCCTAACATATAAGATACCATCTTTGATCACCGGATGAGTCCAATAGGGTCCTTTACTACCTAATGGGATTTTAAATGAACTTATCACTTTAAATTCATCTGGAGTAGCTTTGACAATTGCCACGGTTCCGAATTTTTCTTCATAACAATACAATAAGCCTTCGGCAGATATGATCGAACCTTTATTGATCCATTCTGTTTCATATTTGGTTTCTCCGGTATTCCAATCCAAACACACCCATCGGCCCATTCCATTATTTTCCCAGTTCGAACCATAAATATAATCGCCTAATTTAACAGTACCACCATGATGCACATCAAGTACATCATCACTCCATTCAAAATAAACTTTTTTGAAGTCTTTGGACAATTGTAGCATCACGTTACGATGATCATAACCACCAGTAATAAACAATTTCCCATCGCTATATACTGGGCTGTTACAATTTATATTTGCCCTGCCCCTGCCTCCGGCGAACGCCCCAAAACTGAATTTCCAAAAAATTTCACCATCAACAGAATTAACGCCAACAACATAGTTTTCAGTTACATTGACAATAATTTTATTTTCTTCTGTTTGGATTAGTATTGGTGAAGCATAAGATGGATTATCCTTTAGTGTTTCTGTCATCCATATGGTTTCTCCTGTATTTTTATCCAGTGCAATCATAGTTGTTTTTTTTCCTCCCGTCGTAAAAAACACTTTATTGTCGAGAACGATTAATGACTCTGCGATCCCCCATCTTCCATAGGTGCCTTCAAATTTATCCATCGCCTTCACCTGCCATATAATGTCACCATTAAAAGCATTCAAGCAAGCCAGATCGCCATAACCACTTGAAACATAAAGTCGTTCATTTTCGATCGTAGGTGTACATCTGCTATTTGGAAAAGCACCATTCCATGCACATCCGTAATTGGTCTGCCATTTGATCTTTCCGTCTAAACTTAGGGCAAATACAAACTCCAGGGAATCACGGATACCGGTTAAATAGAGCATGCCATAGGCTTTTGTTAATGCAGAATGTCCGATTGGGATATTTTCGATCGACCAAATCATTTCAGGGCCATTTTCAGGCCATTCTTTTAATAATCCTGTTTCATTATTATAAATTCCAGTTCGGCCAATGCCCCTGAATTCATCAATTACCTGGCTATAGCTTGATAATAAACCAAATACAAATAATATGGATAAGATGAGTTTTTTCACAGTAAGTTTTTTAGTTAAAGAAGTACTTGATACAAAAAACGATGTTTTTACCAATATATCCAAGACAGAGAATAACTTTTGGATAAAGTAAGCAGAAACATCGCGTAACTGATGGTTTTAACAGACATAAAATTTATCCGGAAATTGAGTAAACCATCATTGAATTTCCATGTCGAACATATAGCCTTTTACCAGATATGACAAGGTGTGCCCAATGTTGTGCCGAACCATAGGGAACTTTAAATTTACTAATAATTTTAAAACTATCGTTTGTTGGCTCAACCAAAGCAACTTCACCACTCGTTCCGTACCAGTAAAGCAAACCATCGGCCATAATCAAGTTGCCACTTGCGATCTCTTTCGAGTCGTAAAGTTCTGTTCCTGTATTCCAATCCAGACAAACCCATTTACGACTTTTGTCGCCTCCACCATAAATCCTGCCTTTATCAAGTATAACTCCCCCCATGCGGCTATCAAGACTTTCATTTCGCCATAATTCGGTAATTGATTTCCCATCATCCGAAAGTTGAAGCATTACCCCTCCTCTACCATAACCGCTTACCACATAAAGTTTTCCGTCTTTAAAAAGTGGTGAATTAGCATGAACTGAATATTGATTGGTTTGTTCATGGCTCCAAAGTAATTCTCCATTTTCTGCATTAATTCCCAGAATTGAGAATTCTGTCATAGTAACTAATATTTTAATACCACCCCACTCGATAAGCCCGGGTGTATTGTATGCGCTTTTTTCGCCTTTAGCCTTTGATTTCCATATAAGCTTTCCTGAATCTTTATTCAAAGCAATCACGTTGGCATCCAACCCACCAACCGTACAAAACAGTTTTTCATTTTCAATCAAAAGATTTTCGCACATCCCCCATACAATATTTCGACCGTCATAGTCGGTCATGATATCCACTTTCCAGATCAGGTCTCCGCTTTTTGCATTCATACAAACAATAAGTCCATAACCGGTCATCAAGTACAATTTGTTATCTTTAATCAAAGGGGTTGTTCTTACACCTGGCCAGCTTTCTATCCATTCCTTTCCAACTTCTGATTTCCATAGAAGATTGCCTTCATTATTGAATGCAAAAACATAAGTAATTCCGTTTAAAGTTCCTGTAGTATATACCATATCTTTGGTCACGGCTGCCGAGCCATGTCCATCACCTAATTCATCAAAATGCCATAACAATTGAGGGCCTTCGGCAGGCCAGCTTTTTAAAAGTCCGGATTCATCGTATTTTCCATCACGGTTCAAGCCTCTCCATTGTACAGAATTTTGTGATAGTAACTGTGTGGTAATTAGCAGGCTAAATAATGCAAGTAGTCTTAGTTTCATAAAAATTGATTTTTAATAGATTGATTAGGGTAAATAATTGACTAAAAATAAAGATTATTAAGTTGCCTTATGCCCTATTTAACAGATTTTTAACAAATAAATATAGGTATTTAACTACTTGTTAAAAATCTATTTAGAATATTCCTATTAATGATTATTTGTCTTAAGGGAAGTTGATTTTAGGTAACATGCTTTCTTTCCAAGCTATAATGCTGAAATTGATTTTCTGCAACAATAGCTTGAATCCGAACAATCGTCTCATAAATATCGATAAATGAATTATAAAGCGGAGCAATGCCTAAACGGATATTATTGGGTGGTCGAAAATCAGGGATAATAGATTTTGAACTATCATTGGGCGCAATCATCGCCTGGCTAATTCGATAAGCTTCCGGATGTTGAATAGAAACATGCGAACCTCTAATGTCTGATTTTAAAGGAGATGCAATTATAAAGCCCAAGGGAGATAATAAATCATGAATCATTTCGATCATAAAAGTGCTTTGCCTGATGCTTTTATCCCTGATTTTATCCATACCGGCTTCAAGTGCAATATCCAAACCTGGTTCAATTGCAGCAAGTGAAATTACTGAGGGTGTACCGGTTGCGAATTTCTCGATGCTGTTACTGGCTGCATAGTTATTCGAAAACTTGAATGGTTCGGAATGACTAAACCAGGCCCATATAGGATTTGTCATTTTTTCTTGTAACGCTTTTCGAACGTATAGAAAAGCAGGTGCTCCAGGTCCACCATTCAAATATTTATAAGTACAACCTACGGCCATATCTGCACCACTTCCGTTAAGATTGATGGGTACAGCCCCAACTGAATGACTTAAGTCCCATACTATCAAGGCCTTATTAAGATGAGCCAATTCAGTAATCCGTTTCATGTCGTACATGAATGAACTTTTAAAGGCAACATGGCTCAAACTGACCAAAGCTGTATGTTTATCCAATAGCTTAGATATCATACTTTCAGATACTTGGATACCATCTTCACTTTCAACCAACTCAAGTTTAAGGGTCTTAAATTGCTGATTAATCAATCCCTGAATTATGTATAAATCAGTTGGGAAATTTAATGAATCAGAAATTATTTTGGTTTTGGTTTTGTCTAAACTAAGTGCTGAATGTGCTAGTTTATAGAGGTTTAATGAAGTTGTATCACCAACAAAAACTTCATCTTCTTCTGCGCCAATCAGCTTTGCTATCTTTGAAGAAAGCCTTTTTGGCAGCCCAATCCAGTTTTCATTCCAACTGTTGATCAATTTATCTCCCCATTGCTTTTCAACGACCTCATTTATGAGTTCTTTTGTTTGCTTAGGAAGTCTGCCCAATGAATTTCCATCGAGATAGATAACTTGATCATTATCAATGTAAAATCTATTCCTAAACGGCAAAAGTGGATCACAATTGTCGAGTTCTGTTGCTTTCTTTAAAAAATTATTCATGTATGGTAATTCGGTCTAGGTTACATTACAAATATCAAAAGAAAAATTCAATTAACCGATCTAAATCAGAAACCAACCCCGATTCGTACTTCAGGGATTAACTTCTGGCCTTTGTAATACTTGCTTACAAAGTCGATCCGCATCATTTTAAATATGTGTTCAAAACCCAGATAGAGCTCTGTATATTCCTTTTTTTCTTCAGTGTACAAGAAATTAATCCCGGCTAAAGCCTGAATTTTAGATCTTCGTAAGAATGGTATTTTATTGATGATCCAACCATTGAAATGGTGCGCATAATTAATGGCTATATAATTACCCTTCGTACTATTTGAATAATAATTTAGGGATTGGTAAAGTATCGATTTATTTTCTGAATTAGAATTACTTCCACCTCCGATAGAAATTTCAGTCGTTCCTTCAACCGGGATAAAGATGGTTCGATTTCCGTTAAAATGTTTATAATCCGTAAAATACATATGAGATGTATTGAAAAACCCTCCTAACTCAACCGTATAATCCGAAACCCCAAAATTTTTCAAGCTTATTTTATCGTTTAACCTGAAATACCATTGGTCAAAATCAGATTCGGAAAAAGAAGTGTTTATTCCTTTCTTGTAAACCATTTTGATTATTGGATATTTACTCCCATAACGCTGTTTATGATCGGGATAGGTAGCAAATTCCTGTCCAAATTTGATAGTAAAATCGATTGTCCAGATAAGTGCCTTATTACTGATAAAGGCAGGGCTATTATCGAGAGGGTCTAAAGGATTATTGGAAGTAAATTCCTTATCCGGAAACTTAAACACTGTAAAATCTGAATTGTTTACAAGCGGTGATCTTTTCGCATATTCGATGGAGCTTGCCACATCCAGGCCATTCATAATTTCCCTGCCAAATGTTAATTTCAGGAATTTTTTCTCAAAATATTTGGCGTAATTTTCTTTTAACAAAACCGTATAGTAGGTATTTATGATAGAACTGATGGGATTACTTTCATTATACTGAAAGCTATTTATACCTCCTTCTAATCGGAGATACTGGCTGTGTATTTGATCAAAAGAATAGGTAATTCGAGGTTGAAAATAAAGATTCCGGTTTGTAAAACTGTATTTCGTGGACAGAATAAATGAGAAATTATTCCTATTATCAAAGTTTTTTGAAAAACGTTGATTTATATCGATATTTAATCCTTCAACCACATTATAATTGAACATAGATTTTAATAAGGGATTCAAAGAATATGAAGTATGTTTGAACTGATTCCGATACGTGTAACCTCCACCCCATAATACATCCTTGATATGAAATATATTATTCTTTTTGTTAACAGAATCCTTATATGCCTGTGATTCTTTCAACTCCAAAATACTATCGCCTTTATGATAATTTTTTATTTCTTCATCGGTGAGAACCGACTGTCTGCTATCTTCCCAATAAACTGAATCTCTTTTGGTACTCTCTTTCGTAAGTTTAAAAACCTCATTATTAAAGAACTTTTCGGGGAAAGTTTTATTGACATCATACTCTGAGAAGAACCCAATAAAGTTTGTATTTGCCTTAAACCCGAATACTTTAAAATACATCACGATATGCAAAGACAATGGCATTCTGATCGAATCATTAACCGGCACATGTACCTGACGAATGTAAATACTATCAGTAAAATCGATTTGCGATTGACGATTTATCATGAGGTCAATACTGTGAATATTCCAGATCTTATCAACGATATAGATAAAACCACTAAAAATATTATCATGCTTGCGCTTCGGGATAACCTGAATTTTATTAATCAAATCCTCATTATCAGTAAAAGTTTCAATGAGTTTGTAATCATAATAAAACATGGCATTATTCGCTATTGGAGAAATAAAGGCACGTTCAGAGATCCCAACATTTATAAGGTTTTTATATAAGTTAAGCATGATCATATCTGCTCTGTTAAAGCTATAGCCTGTCTTTTCACCGGCTACTTTAGAGGCAATCATCTCTTCTTTCATATTATCGGGTTTTTCAAAATGGTACCTACTAACGGATTCAGACAAGTAAACCAATCCCAGATCAGTAGAATCGGGCATTTCACTCTTGGGCACGAAAAAAAAATTTTCCGGTATTTCATCAAGTACGATATTGCTTTTCATGTACATTTTTGCAGAAAATGAATGTACAAGATCCAAATAATATTTACGTTTTTTAATGGTCTCACGAATAATCGGATATGCCGGATCTTCCCGATTTGCAGAAATAACGAATTCACTCAATTGAACATTCTCAACACTAAGGACAACTTTTAATGGTGATGGGTTCTTGCCTATAGGAATTATAATGGTCTGTTTTTTAAACCCGACATACCGAAATACTAAGTTGCAACTCACATTATTATCAATACCCAGGGTAAAATACCCTTCCAGATTTGAGGTTACTCCATGTGTGCTGCCTTCAACATAAATATTGACAAAAGGCAAGGGCTCATTTTCTTGATCCAGCACCTGTCCGGAAATAAATTTAAGATTATTATTTGATGTTTGAGCTGATAATTCAATGTTTTGTATCAATATCAATACTATGAAGGTGAGTGTCTTAAGAAAAAAATGAAATTTTCGCATTTGAGTTTTATTTTGCGTTTAAGATTGATCGTTGAAAAAATAAATATTACCAAGATTATTCTTCCCTGATGCATTCAACAGGGTTTATTCGAGACGACATGTATGCTTTAATTGTTACAATAAACATTACAAAACATGTTAAATTAAGAAATATTAATAGAAATAGCCACCAATTTTCAATTAAATTAATTCGATAAGCAAAATTCTGAAGCCATTTATCCATCTAAAAACACTAAACTGATATGGCTTAATTGTACAATAGTTTAGTTATCAATTATTTCACTAATGTAAGGAAAGATTCGATCAACCCATTGAGCATACATTTTACCTGATGGATGCAAACCATCTGCTGCAACCAGCATTTCATCAGCATAAACATTTCGGGAGATATCGGTAATATCAATAAAAAGTACCTTGTTTTTCAAACACACATCTTCACATATCTGATTGAAATGGTCAATTTCACCGGCAATTTGATCCTTATCTCGCTCCATGGCAAATGGAGTTACTCCCCAATCGGGAATAGAAACTACGAAAACTTTCGTCGGATCGTTCCCTGCAAAAGCAAGGGCCGTATTCAACAGAACCCTAAACTCTTCCTTAAAATTTTCAACTGAACGACCACGATATTGGTTATTTACACCAATAAGAAGGCTTACCAGATCATAGCTTTCAGTAAGAGTAGAATCTTTAATAGCCTTTAATAATTCGTCAGTTGTCCAACCTGTTTTAGCCAATATGTTAACCTCTGCATCAATATTCTTGGCTTTCAAATTATTTACTAATTGAACAGGCCAACGCTCTGATTCCAAAACACTTTCTCCAATTGTGTAACTATCTCCCAAAGCCAGATATTTTATGGGTTCGGATTTCGTGTTTTTTGATTGATGATTTAAATTGCAGGACATAAGGAAAATCAGAGAGAAAATTAAAAATTTATTAGGTTGACTCATTATCTTTATTTTAAAGACTAATTATCTATTTTTCAGCCACTGTCATCACGTAATGTTGAGTACGAAAATACAATGTACTATTTGAAATTGCAGGAGTTGACATACAAATATCCCCCAAAGAATTTTGAGAGATCAACTTATAAACCGGTCCCGCTTCAATAACAAAAACATCTCCTAACTCAGAGGTAAAAAATAATTTTCCGTCAGAAGCGATTCCAGAGGCTGAGATTCCTCCACCTGGTTTCAAAGGCTCTTTGTACATTAATTCACCTGTTCGTGCGTTAAAACAGCTTAAAAGGCCATTATTGACCAAATTATAAAGATAGTCTCCATACACCAGCGGGCTTGTCATGTATGCTCCACCCCTTTTGATGCTCCAAACGATATAATTATTTGTTGTTTCTTCTTCACCCAAAGTGATATCCCCTTTGGCATCAGGATTAATCGCGTATATTGGCGACATTTTTCCATGGGCGCTATTGATAAAAATTAAATTATGTTTGAAAACAGGTGTAGGAACCGGTGCATCGCCACCTCCCTGCATCCGCCAAATTTCTTTACCCGTTTCAAAATTATAAGCTCCGATATGCTTATACCCATTCACAATAATATGGGCTTTTCCTTCAACTTCAATGATTGTTGGCGAGCTCCAGGTTGAAATTTCATCCCGCATTATCCTCCAAACCTCTTTGCCCGTGTCAACTTCGAAGGAAGCTAAAAACGATTCACCCAAGAAATCACATTGAACAATTACCCGTCCATTATAAATTATTGGCGAGCTGGCAAATCCCCATTCTACATCCGGATCGGTGTAAGGACCTGCATTTAACTTCCCTAAATCTTTTGACCATATAAGATTACCCCTAAAATCATAGCAATACAAACCATCTGAACCAAAAAAGGCAACTAAATATTTTCCATTTGTAGCCGGAGTTGGATTAGCATGTGAGGCTTTGGGATGTCGTTTTGTTCTTGGAACTCCTTCATGAGCAAGACGATCCCAAATAATTTTGCCGCTATTTTTATCCAGGCAATAAACCCTGAATTGATGAATCGTACTATCTTCGAGTGGGTCAATATCCCCGTACAATCCAACTTTTAAAAACTCATTTTCATTACCACTAATGGCAGTGGTTACAAACAGAAAGTCATCCCAAATGATAGGGCATGAATGGCCCAGTCCGGGGATTGAAGTTTTCCATTTTATGTTTTCATTCTCATTTCCATTCCATCTTAAAGGAAGATTAGCATCATCAAAAATCCCGCTTGCATTTAAACCTCTGAATGATGGCCATTGTTTATCAATCGATACCTGACCATAAAGTGTTTGGGAGAGAAAAAAGACAAATACTATGGATGCTGAAAAACGAAATCTGAACATAAAACAAATTTTAGGTGCTACTTCTGAGCAATTTTTACCATATGATGTTGGGTACGAATATAAATTCCATCCTTTACTATTGCAGGGGTTGCCATACAAATCTCTCCCATCGGGTTTTTAGCCAAAATTTCAAATACGGGGCCAGCTTTAACTACAAACACATCACCTAATTCGGAAGTAAAAAACAACCTCCCATCTGAGGCAACTCCTGAAGCAGAGACTCCTCCTCCAGGCTTTAAAGGCTCTTTATAAATCATTTCTCCTGTAAAAGCGTCGTAACAACTTAGAAGTCCATTATTTAAAATATTATAAATATAATTCCCATAAGCAAGATTGGTCGTCATATACGCTCCTCCTTTTAATATACTCCAAATTATGAACTCATTACTTGTTTCCCCATCATTTAAAGTGATATTACCTTTTGCTTCTGGTCGGATGGCATAAATGGGTGACATAGGACCATGCGCGCTATTAATATAAATTAAACCATTTCTGAAAATAGGAGTCGGAACAGGATTATCTCCACCTCCATGCATCCACCAAATTTCTTTTCCTGTTAGAAAATCATAAGATCCAATATGGTTATACCCATTCACAATAATTTGTGGTTTTCCATTGACCTCAATTACAGTTGGGGAACACCAAGTAGAAAATTCTTCGCGGGGCATTCTCCAAATTTCTTCACCAGTTTCAATATTGAATGTTGCTAAAAATGAATCTCCCGAATGATCACATTGAACAACAACCGTATTATCATAAATTACTGGAGAACTTGCAAAACCCCAATCCAGACTGATATCTCTTATTGGCCCAGTTTGCAACTTCCCTAGATCTTTGTTCCAAATCAAATCACCATCCATGTTATAACAAAACAATCCTTCTGAAGCAAAAAAAGCAACCAAATATTTCCCATTAGTTACCGGGGTGCAGTTCGCTTGAGTGGCTTTGGTATGGCGTTTTGTTTTTGGCACCCCTTCATGTGCAATTCGATCCCAAAGAATATCTCCACTGTTTTTATCAAGGCAATAAACCTTAAACTGATGGCTGGTAGTATCCTGAGCAGAATCACCATCACCGTAAAGTCCAACTTTCAAAATTTCCATTTCACTACTACTAATAGCTGTGGTAATAAAAATTTTATCATTCCAAATTATTGGGCTTGAATGAGCTAAGCCTGGAATCGGAGTTTTCCAGGCTACATTTTCGTTTTCTTCTACATTCCAAACAGATGGAATATTAGAATTATCCATTACACCGCTGGCCTGATATCCTCTAAAACTTGGCCATTGGTTCATAAGGCTTAAACTTTCTTTCTTAATTTCTGATTTACAGGCAATCAACGATACAAACATTAAAGCTAATAGAAGACGTGATTTTAACATAATTCAAGTTTTAATTAAATATTTTATTTGGATATTTTTACGATATGATGTTGGGTGCGGATATATATCCCATCCTTTGCAATTGCAGGGCTGGCCATACAAATTTCTCCCATTGGGTTTTTTGAAAGGATTTCAAATACAGGACCCGCTTTTACGACAAAAATATCGCCAGCTTCAGAAGCAAAATACAATTTACCATCTGAAGCTACGCCTGAAGCTGAAATACCTCCATTAGGTTTTAATGGTTCTTTATAGATTAAGTCACCAGTAAGTGCATTATAACAGCTCAAAAGTCCATTACCAGCGAGATTATATAGATAATCACCATATACCAAGGGCGTTTGCATATAAGAACCCCCACGACCGATACTCCATTTGATAAAATCATTGGATGTGTTATCTGCCAACAATGAAATATCACCTGTTGATTCCGGCGAAATTGCATAAATGGGCGACATCTTACCATGAGCACTATTGATAAAGATCATATCATGAGCTATAACAGGGGTAGGTACAGGAATGTCGCCTCCACCTTTCATCCACCAAATTTTTTCACCCGTTTTAAAATCATAGCCTCCAATATGCTTAAACCCATTTAATACAATTTGGGTTTTGTTTTTATCGGCATAAATTGCCGGAGTTCCCCATGTTGGATAATCATCTCTATCGGTTCTCCAGATTTCTTCTCCTGTTTTTACATCAAACGATGCCAAAAAACATCTTTCGTACACATCGCATTGAACTACCACTCTATTTTTATAAATGATAGGAGAACTAGCAAAACCCCATTGTGCAGAAGGCAATGCAAAAAAATTAGCATCTAAAACCCCTAAATCTTTCTTCCATAAAAGTTCTCCTTCCAAATCATAGCAAAATAATCCTTCCGACCCGAAAAAAACAACCAAATGTTTTCCATCTGTTGCCGGAGTTGGATTTGCATGGGATGATTTAGTATGCCTTTTTACCTTTGGAACTTCTTTATGAGCCAGCCTCTCCCAAATAATATTCCCACTATTCTTATCCAGACAATAAACTTTAAACTCATGAATACTGCTATCCATAACAGGTGCAATATCACCGTACAATCCAACTCTTAAATATTCTTCCGAATTTTCACTAATGGCTGTTGTAATAAAAACTTTATCTCCCCAAATAATTGGCGATGAATGACCCAAACCGGGTATTGGGGTTTTCCATGCAATATTTATGTTTTCTTCTAAATTCCATTCAAGAGGAATGTTCGAATTGTCAAAAATTCCGCTCGCATACTGACCTCTAAACGATGGCCAATTTTGACTAAAAGCAACAGAATTTTGACTATGACTATATACAGAAAAAAGTAAAATTGTAAGAATAAATGTGATTGGTTTTTTCATTGTTTTTTTATTTGAGCTTGCTTCAAAGATAGAAATAAATTCGATCTACCGAAATCACATTTTTAGAAAAAATGTCGTCAGGATTTGATAAAATAGCACCAAAAAATTGTCAGGAAATAAACAATCATTTTTATAGCAATTTGAATTGGCTAACAGAAGAATTTTACCTAAAAAGCATAAAAAAACACGACTGCCAAATTGACAATCGTGCTTATTAATTAATTTATAACCAGTTTTTTATTAAGATTATCTAATTGTTTGCTTCAGTAAAAAACTAACATCGCTATTTTTCCGGATTTCCTGTGGCTCTTGTCCGAATTTAAATAGTCGCATCCCGTACCTTCCAACCAAATTTAACTTATCCCCTTCTAATAATAACAAACAAGCTTCCCTCAAACCAACAACATTAATATCTCTGTTCACGACCATAAATTCTTCGATTCTTTGCTCACGGGTTTCACCTCCGTGACCCTCAGGATTGACATCCAAATAATGTGGGTTTATTTGAAACGGAATCAAGTTTAAGCAATTAAAACTTTCCGGCTCGACGATGGGCATATCATTGGTTGTTTTAAGAAAAGGACAGCATACATTTGATCCGGCACTCCATCCCATAAAATGAACTCCTTTATTCACTTGTTCACGAATCGCATCCATGATTTTTGTTTTATGCATCATGTAAACCAGATGAAAAGTATTACCTCCTCCTACTGCAATTGCTTCAGCAGCTTTCACCGCTTTTATCGGATCAACTTCTTTATGAATTGAATAAATTTCATATCCAAGCTTTTGATATACTGCATTTACTTTCTCTTCGTAAAGATCAAATGATTTCTCCAAACTTTCTTTTGATAACCCAACTCCGGCATAAGGAATAAACAAGATGCGTTTAACTCCTGTATTTTGAAGAAAACTCTTTATGTGTTCCTGCGGCCAGCCTAAATAGGCCTCTCCATAATTCGTTGAATTACTGATCAATAATAATCTCTTTTTCATTTTATGTTTCTGTTTTATGAATATATTAGTGATGTAAAGATAAAAAACATCTTGTTTTTAGCATAAAAATCATTAGATCGAAAAAGAAAAACAAAATAGAAATGCTAACGGTGCTCGGATTTAAACCTTAAGAAATGAATTGATACACGAAACCTTTTCTCCTATTTCGCCATCTGGGCTTTACAAATGATAATTTTTGAATAACTATTTTTGAACGATTATTTTTCAATGTTTATTTTTTATTAAAGATGTTTAAAAAATTAAAATAATCATTAACCATTCAAAAGTGCCCAGAACAAGACTCGAACTTGCACGGATTTGCATCCACTGGTCCCTGAAACCAGCGCGTCTACCAATTTCGCCATCTGGGCTTTACAAATGATAATTTTTGAATGACTATTCTCGAATGATTATTCAAAAGTGCCCAGAACAAGACTCGAACTTGCATGACCTAATGGTCACCAGCCCCTCAAGCTGGCGTGTCTACCAATTTCACCACCTGGGCAATCAATTTGCAAAATTAACATTATTTGCCAAATTTACATTGCTAAGCCGAAATTAATTCAAGAATTAATTTCGGCTTAAGATTATAAAAATTAGTCTTATTTTTATGCCTTATTACATCAACCTAACCCAACATTATGCTCAAAAACAACGACATTGAATTTATAAAGGCAAAAGGTATAAGCGAAGCACAATTAGAAACCCATATACTGAATTTTAAAAGCGGGTTTCCTTATTCTAATTTAAAATCTGCTGCCACTGCAGGGAATGGGATTATCAAATTTGGTAATATTGAGATCAAAGAGCTAGTTAAATATTTCAATTCGGAATCACTGGGTCGGGAGATCATTAAATTTGTTCCGGCTTCGGGTGCTGCAAGTCGAATGTTCAAGCATTTATTTGAATTCAGGGATAATCCAGACACTAAACAATTGAATGATGATGGGTTTAACTCAGTTGGCTACTTTTTTAAGCATTTAACTGAATTTGCATTTTATGACGATTTATCCGAAATCTTTGAATCCGAGGGTTTTAATCTTTCAGTATCTATCCAGAATAAAGAATATAATAAAATCATTGACCTATTACTTAATGCTGAAGGACTTCAATATGCATCCCTGCCCAAAGGTTTATTGAAATTTCATAACTACAACGATGGTGCCCGGCTGGCAATTGAAGAGCATCTGGTTGAAGGAGCTGTATATTGTAAGAATGATGACAATAAAGTGAAAATTCATTTTACGGTATCACCCGAACATCAGGAGAAATCTGAAGTTGCAATTGAAAAAATAAAAAGAAAGCATGAAATAGCATTCGACATTCAATTTGAGATCAGTTTCTCCATTCAAAAACCCTCGACTGATATGATTGCAGTTGATATGCAAAACGAACCTCTTCGTGATGCAAACGGCGACTTGGTTTTTAGGCCGGGAGGGCACGGAGCTCTTATCGAAAACCTGAATGACATTGATGGAGATATTATTTTTATTAAAAATATTGATAATATCGTACCCGACAGATTAAGAGAAACAACTTATATATACAAAAAGGTGATTGCCGCGCATCTGATTAAATTACAAGTGCAAACTTTCGAATATCTTACCAATCTTAAGAATAAAGCAATCCCTGATAAATTATTAAGCGAAATTGAAGCATTTGCCAAGAACAAATTATTTATCGATTTAAGTGATAAGTCAATAAATATAGATCGTGCCGAATATTTGTTCAATAAAATGAATCGCCCCCTAAGGGTATGCGGAATGGTAATAAACGAAGGAGAACCCGGAGGAGGTCCATTTTGGGTTTTTGATCAAAATGGCAATCAATCACTTCAAATTGTCGAAAACTCACAAATCGACCTGAAAAACCAAAATCAGAAAAAGATAGTGGGTGATGCAACTCACTTCAATCCCGTCGATTTAGTTTGTGGTGTTCGCGATTATCAAGGAAATAAATTCAACCTAAAGAATTATGTAGATCATCAAACCGGATTTATCTCCATTAAATCACAAAATGGAAAAGAGCTTAAAGCTCAGGAATTACCCGGATTGTGGAATGGTGCCATGGCCAATTGGATCACCATTTTTGTTGAATGCCCTATTCTCACTTTTAATCCTGTTAAAATCATTAATGATTTATTGAGGGAACAACACCAGTAAGGAGTTAGGAGTGATGAGTGATGAGTGATGAGTGATGAATTGAGAATCTGAATGAATCAGTTCTTGATTTTAAGATTTGAATCTAGATGACAAAAAACTATTACTAGTAAGTCTCGCATCATACTTCAAATTACTTTCTTATCAAATAAGTTGAAGACACTGCAACAATTGCGGATACAAAAAATGTAAGAATACGAGATGTAATAATTTCATCCATCCCGCTACTTATCCAAATGATAGTAAAAACCATCCCAACGATGATCGTCAACAATGCTGCTTTGCCATGGTATCTTTTCCAAAATAAACTAAGCAGGATTACTACTGAAAAGGTCCCTCCTATTCCTGCCCAAACATAACTAACCAAAGTAAAAATAAGTCTGGAAGGAGAAATATAGGATAAACCAAGTGCCACAACAATTAATAAAGTTGTGATCAATCTAGATTGGAATAAGGATGTTTCAGCATTCCTTAAACCAACTTTTGACAGTGGTTTGATCAAGTTTTCAGATAATTCAGTTGAAGATAAAATAATGATTGAATTTGCGGTTGAAGTCATTGCAGCAATAGCTCCCATAATCAATATGGCAGCAATAGCAGGGGGAAAAATATGTAAAAGAACAGCCGGCATAACAAATTCCTGATCTTCAAGGCCATTAGGGCCAAAAATAGCTAAGCCTATCCAGCCTAAACTTAAGGCCCCAACATATGCAATTATTGTCCAGATTATTCCAATATTTCGAGCCTGTTTGGCATTTTTAACATCTTTGATGGCCATAAATCGCATACTTAGCTGTGGTTGGCCTCCTAAATAACCAAAAAACCAGGAAAATCCTCCGGCAATTACTATCCCTGCAACAAAACCGCCAACTCCACCTGTTAATGATGTATAGGTTGGTCCTGCCGAAATGAGTGCTTCTGAAATTGAATGTGCAAATAAATCCGGATGTCCTGAAATATAAATTATACC
Source organism: Bacteroidota bacterium (assembly GCA_018816945.1). NCBI lineage: Bacteria > Pseudomonadati > Bacteroidota > Bacteroidota bacterium. The sequence goes on from JAHIVC010000087.1 coordinate 108,087, forward strand.
AACGATTGGACCTACAATTAAAGTAATAATCATAACCATGGCTTGCACAACATCGGTGTATACCACACTTCTGAAACCACCATAAATAGTGTAAGGAATTATGATAGCTGAGGTTATGAAAATACCCCAGTTTGTATTAATGTTAAACATCGTGTGCAAAGTTTTAGCTCCACCTAAAAACTGAGCACCGACATAAAAGAAAAAAAAGAAAACGATGGTTGAACTACCAACGATTTTTAGCCATTTTGCTTGTTCTCCATGTCGCTTTGCAATAAATTCGGTAAAGGAGTTCACCTTGTATTTTTCGGCCGCATCTCTTAATCGCCAAGCAATGGCAACCCAAGCGGTAATTATTCCAGCAACGCAACCAATTGCTGTCCAGATTTCAGTTAACCCAGTTGCATAAGCGGCTCCGGGAAGTCCCAACAAAGCCCAGGATGATTCACCTGTAGCCCTTTCAGATAAAGCTGCAGCCCATCCGGGCAATTTTCTATCAGCAATTGCATAGTCTGATGCTGATTTAACTTTTCTCCCATGATAAATTCCAAAAACGATTAGCAATGCCATATAAATGATCATTACCAATAATAATTGTGTTTGGTATTCCATTTTTAGAATGATTATTTTATATTGTTCATTGATTATTCAATACCAACACCTAAAAGTTAAAGACTTACAGCTAACAGCAATTTTCCTAAGGTGCTAATCTTTTAATTGACCACAAATTATTTTCTAAAATATAAACGATTCTGTCGTGCAAACGATTAGGTCTCCCTTGCCAGAACTCAAAAGTATCCGGTTTTAAGATGTACCCACCCCAATGTTCAGGTCGTTTTAAACTCTTACCCATTGTTTCTGCTTTTATTCGCTCAAATGACTTTTCGAGTATTGAACGATCCTCAACAGCTTGACTTTGTTGAGAAGAAATGGCTGCAATTTGGCTATCATATGGCCTCCCGTTAAAGTACTCGTCTGAAATTTCAGGGTTTGTTCTACTGATCTTACCTTCAATTCGAATTTGTCTTTCTTGTTCTTTCCAGTAAAACAATAAACTGGCAAATGCATTACCTATTAATTCCTTACCCTTTCTGCTTTTATAATTAGTAAAAAAGGTAAGTCCGTTGTCGTTTGCATCTTTTAATAAAACCATTCTGGATGAAGGTCGTCCATTCTTAGAAACCGTTGAAAGTACCATTGCTGTTGCATCATCCTCAATTAAATTAATCGCTGAGCCCAGCCATACCCTAAATTCATTCAGGGGATTTTGATCCATCAAATGTTCATCAAGGCTGGATTTTTCATATTCCCTTCTGATTCCATGCAATCTGTTTACTTCTTCCATATCTTCGTATGCCTTTATAATCAACAATTTTACGATTTAGGTGAATCTAATCGCACCAATAAACATATAAATTTGCTAACTTGGCGTTCAAATTTAAGAAAATTAATATGATAAAATTCCGACTACTTTCTACCAAAGTAAGAACTCGCCCTACAATAATGGGAAAACTACTTATTTTTTTCGTCTTAATTATTATCATCTTTTTTATTTTCAAAGGATTAAACAAATTCCTGAGTATTACAGAACCCGTTCAAAGCAAAGTATTGGCAGTCGAAGGATTTCTCCCTGATTATACGCTTAAGGATTTGATGATTGAATTTTATCAAGGTGATTATGAGATCATGATCATCATCGGAAAACCAATTGGTCAGGGTAATTATATCATCGGATACATGACCTCTGCCGATTTAATGAAAACATCGTTGATGAAAATGGGAATGGATACTTCGAAAATTATTAATATTTCCATCCCTGAAACGGTTTTTCGCGACCGGACTTACAATACCGGATTATTACTTTGGGATTGGCTGCAAAAAAACAAATATGAAACAAAAACTGTAAATGTGTTCACCCTTGGCTGTCATGCCAGACGGTCACTATTATTATTTGAACAAGCCTTAGGATCTGATTACGAAGTTGGCATTATCGCCGGAAACGATAAGAATTATGATAGAAAGAAATGGTGGAAATCAAGTGAGGGGTTTAGAACCGTGCTCAATGAGGCACTCGCATATTTCTATGCGAAATTTTTGTTTAATCCCGACAAAGAAATTGCACTATCTGACCTTAAAGCCGGATTTTTTATTGATGAAATACAATACCAAAGAAATGCCAAGGACATTGAATTTACTAAGAAAGAATCAAGCCCGATGACAGAGGAGCAATTAAAAACCTTTGTGATGCTTAATTATTTTGAAATTAATCCGACATTCAAAGTTAAAGGACTCTTTGTAAAAGATACAATCTTCCGAACTTTTGAAATGAAAACATCAACCGATCGCTTGCCTCTGTATTCAACTTACGGTAAAATTCATTTTAAAATCGATACTGTTGAATGTGTGTTAAGTGCTTATCAAAATGTAGAACTGACAAAGCGTCCCGGATATGAAGATTATTTATTCATTCCATTCCGAGATTTAACCAGTGGAGAAGAAACATATGGTGCCAGCAGGTATCTTGACTTTCGGTATCATGGTGAGGATACGGTATACATCGATTTTAATCTGGCATATAACCCTCTATGTGCATACAACCATAAGTATTCATGCCCGATACCACCATACGAAAATCATTTAAATGTAAGAATAACTGCAGGCGAATTGAAATATAATGATCATTAAATTATGAAACGAGTGCCAACATTCTGGACAAGTTCTATTTGGCGAATGAAAACAATTTACAAACAGATGAAAAAAATAAAAATCACCGTTTTATATGCAGAAGATGATCCTATTTTAAGGGAAAAATTCAAGAAAATTCTGTCACGGAAATTTGAAACACTTTTAGTTGCCGAAAACGGGCGTGAAGGTTACGATTTGTATATTGAACATAAGCCGGACCTGATCCTATCTGACATCAAAATGCCTGAAATGGATGGTTTGGAAATGATTGAAAAAATTAAAAAAACAGATAAATCGGCCAAGGCAATCGTGATGTCGGCTTTTAGTAAACCACATTATTTTTTACGTGCCATTACCATTGGGGTTCAGAGTTATCTGATCAAACCGGTTGATACAAAACGTCTTTTTAGTGCCATCGATGAGCTTGCCGAACGCATTATGCTTGAGCGAAATATCAAGTATGAAGAATACAGGCGGGTAAAACTTGAAGACATGATCAGGGAAAGCAAATCGGTGCAGGAAGCCGTAAATTTTGCCACTGAAGAATTTCTTCGTTTTGATTTTAGTGAAGAAACTTTTAAAAAAGTACTTAAGAATTTGGGGCGGGCAACAGGTGCAAGCAGGGTTTATATATTTGAGAATGCTATCATTGACAAAACTTTAGTTAGCAGCCATAAACTAGAATGGACCAACAAAAACATCAAATCTCAAATTGATAATCCGGATTTACAATTTTTTAATTTTGCAAAATCAGGATTTAAACGTTGGGTCGATATCTTAAAAAACGACAAACCACTCCATGGTTTGGTAAAGAACTTCCCTGAAAAAGAGAGGATAATTCTATCTCAGCAAAACATACTTTCCATCGCTGTTTTACCAATCTTTATTCACAATAAATGGTGGGGTTTTATTGGATTTGATGAATGCACGCGTGAGCGAGAATGGAATGATACTGAGCTAAAAATATTCTCCATTACTGCCGATATTATTGGTGCTGCCATCCATCGCAATCAGATTGAGCAAGAATTATTGATGCTGAACAATGAATTGGAAACACGTGTAGATAAAAGGACAAGGGCACTTCAAAAACAAGTAAACGATCGTAAACTTGCCGAAATACTCCTACGCGAAAGTGAGGAAAAATATCGTCAAATATTTGAAAATGCGAATGATGGAATTCTGCTGACGGTGGATGGAGTAATCAGATTTGTTAATCCCAAATTATGTGAAATTACAGGTTTCCTGCCAAAGGAAGCCATCGAACGACCATTCACCGACTTTGTACATCCCGATTATCGCGACGTTGTTTACGATAACCATGTTGGTAGGTTAAAGGGAATGGAGATTCAGGAAAGATATGATATCAAGGTATTCACAAAGAGTGGTGAGGAAAAATGGTTTGAGATTAAGTCGGCATTACTAACCTGGGAACAAAAACCTGCGGTTCTGACTTTTATCAGTGATGTTACCGAAAGAAAGAGAACTGAAGATGAACTGAGCGAACTAAACCTGAATCTTGAAAAGAGAGTTAAAGAAGAATTAAAAAAAACAGAAGAACAGCAACAACTTCTAATTCAAAAATCAAAGCTTGAGTCACTCGGTGAGCTTGCTGCAGGGATTGCCCACGAAATTAACCAACCATTAGGTGGAATTTCGATGGCAATGGACAATATCCTGATTAAACTTAACGATGGTGAAGTTTCAAAAGATTACCTGCAACAAAAAATCAGACAATCATTTGAAGATATTGAACGCATCAAAACGATTATTGACCATATCCGAACATTCTCCAGAGGACAACAACAAACCGAATTTACAAAAGTGGACATAAATGTGGTTATTCGAAATGCATTATCAATTATTAACAACTTATATTCGAACCATCAGATCAACTTCGTTCTCGATTTGGTAGAAACAGATAATTTCGTTTTTGGGAATCAGTACCGGCTAGAGCAAGTTCTATTAAATCTTTTATCTAATGCAAAGCATGCAGTTGATGAGAAAAAAGAGAAACAAGGATCTGATTCTTCATTTAACAAGAGAATTAGCATAAACAGTGCCAGTCGGGATAAAAACTTAGTAATCGTTATTGAAGATAACGGGATTGGAATTGCCAGTGAACATATAAATAAAATATTTGATCCCTTTTATACTACCAAGGAATTTGACAGAGGAACAGGGCTTGGCCTATCCATCTCGTATGGATTAATCAAAGAAATGAAGGGCGACATCAAGGTTGAGAGTGAGCAAGATAAATATACCATTATGACAATCACATTGCCAAAATATAAATCATGAACGAGCTTAAAATATTAGTACTTGATGACGAAAAAAGAGTAAGAGAAGAAATTGAGGAATTTCTGGTAGGGAATCACTATAAGGTTTATAAAGCCGCCTCACCTTCTGAAGCTTTTACAGTTCTGAAAAAAAACAAAATCGATATTGGAATTATTGATATCAAATTGCCTGAAATGGACGGAATAACGGTGATGAAAAAAATAAAAGAACAGGATCCAACCATTGAAATCATTATGATTTCGGGTCATGGCGATATGAACAGTGTTATTGATGCCATGCGCTCAGGTGCGGCTGATTATTTCCCAAAACCTTTTCGTTTGCTGGAAATAAACAATGCCATTGAACGGACCAAACGATTTCGAGATTTAAACCTTAAACTTCAGGAAGTTGAAGCAAGTAATACGCTGTTATCAAAAGAATTACATGATAATATTGGTCAGCGTTTAATCGGAGATAGCAGTGCCCTAAAGAAAGTGATCGACCTAATGAGCAAAGTATCAAAAAGCGATACAACCTCAGTTTTGATTACAGGAGAAAGTGGAACGGGTAAAGAGCTGATTGCAAGAGGCATTCACTATTTAAGTAACCGAAAAAACAAGTCATTTCACTCGGTAAATTGCTCCGCCATTCCTGAAAGTTTATTTGAAAGTGAATTTTTCGGGCACAAAAAAGGATCGTTTACAGGTGCTGATAGTGACAAACAGGGCTGGTTCGAAATTGCAGATAAAGGAACCCTGTTTTTAGATGAAATCAGCGATATGCCTTTAAATCAGCAGGCAAAGCTCTTGCGTGTGCTAGAAGAACGAAAAGTAAGCAAGGTAGGTTCATATCAATTAATCCCGGTTGATGTAAGAGTAATCGCTGCCTCAAATCGTGATCTCGAAAAGATGAGCGAAGACAATAAATTCCGTTTTGACCTCTACCATCGTTTAAGCTCGTTTGTTGTTCATATTCCGCCCTTGCGTGAGCGCAAGGAAGATATAAAAGTACTTTTAAACTTTTTCATAAAGGAATATTCCAGAAAGATGGCAAAATCCATTAAAACGGTAGATCCGGTTATTTTTAATGACTTACTTGATTATTCTTTCCCCGGGAATGTGCGCGAACTAAAGAATATGGTAGAGCGCGCGATGATCGTTTGTGATGAAGATCATTTAAGTATTAATCATTTTCTGTTTAATCGCGATAAAATAACTAAGAATCCAGATCCGCAAAATGAAATGCTCGATATTGAGTTAATCGAAAAGGAACTCATAATCAAAGCACTTGAGCGATCAGGCTATAACAAATCAAAAGCTGCAACCTTATTGAATATTTCATGGCAATCACTTGATCGGCGTCTTAAAAAGTATGGGATTTCTGATCAATCCTGATCGTCTTTCGGTTTGCCTTTGACACGTCCTAATAAGCTTTCAAGATCAGCTTCAAATTTCTTGTTTAAATCAATTTGATGGGCCAGTTTTAGATTAGCCATTCCTAAAGCTTCTTCAAATTCGTCCCGTTCTGCTATTAATTTAGCCATTTCTTCACTGAGTTCTTCTACTTCTTTACGAATATCAGCTATTTCATTTGAGTTATCTGTCGGGGCGATATCAGGCTGGCTTACCTGCTCAGTTTTTAAAATATCATATGCTTTTTTTATTGAAAGTGCACTATTCTCGAGCAATTCCATTTCACCTGCATATTCCTCAATCTGATCCTTCAATAAATCCGTTTCCTTTTTATGGGCTTCTTTAAGCTTTAATATGCCGTCCATATAATTATCCGAATCGGAAGATAATTTTTTGTGTTTGGTAACAATGAATATCAAGCTAATTAAAACTCCCACAAAAAGTAAACCCATCATAATGGCAATAATCAATAAGGTATTTTTATATTTTTCTGTCTGTATAAGCAAGGTATTGACTCTGGCATTATCAGTGATTAGCTCATCCCTTAACTTTGAAAGTTCTTGAATACGTGAATGCAAAATTGATTCACTAGGTGAAACAATAGCCATGGAATCAAGCATTGTGTTATCAAAAAATACCACTGCTTCAAGTTTCTTCGACAAATCAACCATATTAATCCAGGTTCTTGAGCTCATTGTGTCTTTAAAGTTGACATACTCCTGATATAGGCTATCTCTTTGTAATTTCAGTTCATCTTTTTGGGCAAAACCAGAGATCATCATAAAAACAAAAACAAAACTTATTATCCGCGTTCTCATCATTTTTTGGTTCTTCATGGTTGGATTATGGCAACTTTTTAATTGAATTCATTAGATATAAATCCAATAGACAAATTTAAACATTAAATAACACCTTCAAAGTTTTAATTGTAAAGAATTAGAATCTGAATAAAATAGGGAAAGGCTTTATGGGGAATGGCCTAAATAAAAAAACCACCCGAAGGTGGTTTTTAATTATTTTTTAATCATATCAACAATGGCTTTAAAAGCCTCCGGATTGTTCATAGCCAAATCGGCAAGAACTTTTCTGCTGAGTTCGATATTATTTTCATGTAATTTTCCCATGAATACTGAATAACTCATATCGTACAATCGCACGGCTGCGTTAATCCTCTGAATCCATAATCCACGGAAAGTTCGTTTTTTGTTTCGTCGGTCCCTGAAAGCATACTGCTGTCCTTTTTCGTAAGCATTCTTCGCAACGGTCCAGACGTTTTTTCGGCGACCAAATTGACCTTTGGTCTCCTTCATTACTTTTTTTCTTCGTGCCCTCGAGGCAACTGAATTTACTGATCTTGGCATTTTTCTTGATTTTTTACGTTAGCGCCCCTAAATCGAGATCTTACAAGCTAACAGTAAGTTATACACTAATTTTACTTTTGAATCATGAGTCTTACATTTTTCTCATCTGCAGGGTCAACGATTGCAACATGCGTTAAATTACGTTTTTGCTTTGTTGATTTTTTAGTCAGAATGTGACTTTTGTAAGCATGCTTCCTTTTAATTTTCCCCGATCCAGTAACGGTAAACCGTTTTTTAGCACTGGATTTCGTCTTCATTTTTGGCATTACTTCTCTTTTTTTATTAGTTATTAATTGATAAGCCTTAATGGCTTATTTTTTTGGGCTTATGATCATAATCATTCGCTTTCCTTCTAATTTTGGAAGTTGCTCAACTTTACCATAATCAATTAGTTCCTGAGCAAATCTGAGCAATATGATTTCACCTTTTTCTTTGTAAACTATGCTTCTGCCTTTAAAAAAGACATCAACTTTTACTTTTGCATTGTCTTGTAAAAAATTGATCGCATGCTTTAACTTGAAATTAAAATCATGTTCATCAATATTAGGACCAAGACGAATTTCTTTTACAATAACTTTTGCAGTTTTAGCCTTAATTTCTTTTTGTTTCTTTTTTTGTTCATAAAGAAACTTCTTATAATCGATCACTTTACAAACCGGTGGATTTGCAGTGGGTGAGATTTCTACTAAATCAAGACCAAGTTGATTAGCGATTTCAAGCGCCTCACGAATTTGATAAATCCCTACAGTAACATTTTCACCAACTACCCTGATTACAGGCGAGGTAATGTATTCATTTATTCGATGGGGATCCTCTTTTCTTTTTATTGCTCGGCGAGGTCCTCCTCCTTTGAAATTTAAACTTTTAGCTATTGTTTTGTTCTCCTATCTTTAATTAAACTTATGAAATACCCTTAACGATTAATTTTTCGTCATTTCAGCTACTTCTTTATTTACCAATTCTGCAAATTTTTCAATACTCATCGTTCCCAAATCGCCGGCACCGTGTTTACGTACCGATACAGTTCCATCTTCTTCTTCCTTTTCTCCTACAATCAACATGTATGGAATCTTACTCATTTCTGCGTCGCGAATCTTTCTCCCAGTTTTCTCGTTCCTTTCGTCAACGAGGGCGCGAAGGTCGCAATTATTTAGCAAATTTAAAACTTTTTTTGCATAATTATGATATTTTTCACTGATTGGCAGTATAATAGCTTGTTCCGGTGTGAGCCACAGTGGGAAGTTCCCTGCACAATGCTCAATCAGCACAGCAACAAAACGTTCCATAGAACCAAATGGTGCACGGTGAATCATTACCGGACGATGTTTTTCATTATCGCTGCCTACATATTCAAGCTCAAAGCGTTCGGGTAAATTATAATCAACCTGAATAGTTCCTAACTGCCATTTACGACCGATCGCATCTTTAACCATAAAATCCATCTTAGGACCATAAAAAGCAGCTTCGCCAAGCGCTATATAATATTCGAGGCCTTCTTCCTGAGCAACTTCTAAAATAGCCCTTTCCGATTTTTCCCAGTTTTCATCCGAACCAATATATTTTTCTTTGTTTTCGGGATCCCTGAAAGAAATCTGAGTGGTAAATTCTTTAAAATCCAGCGCTTTAAAGATATGCATTACGATGCTGATAACCCCTTTAAACTCATCTTTCAGCTGATCAGGTGTACAGAAAATATGTGCATCATCCTGTGTAAATCCCCTTACACGGGTTAATCCATGAAGTTCTCCACTTTGTTCATAGCGATAAACCGTACCAAATTCGGCATATCGAACGGGTAAATCTTTGTACGATCGTGGTTTTACTTTGTAAATTTCGCAATGGTGAGGGCAATTCATTGGCTTTAAGAAGAATTCCTCACCTTCATTCGGCGTTTTGATAGGACGGAAAGAAGCTTCTCCATATTTTTGGTAATGACCGGATGTTTTATATAGTTCTACATTACCGATATGTGGACAGATTACAGGTTCGTATCCCGCTTTACGCTGTACCTTTTTTAAAAACCTCTCCAGTTGTTCACGAAGAATCGCACCCTTAGGGAGCCAAAGCGGTAATCCCATCCCGACGTTTGCCGAAAATGCAAACAATTCAAGTTCCTTACCCAGCTTTCGATGATCGCGTTTTTTGGCTTCTTCGAGCAATTCTAAGTACTCAGTCAAATCTTTTTGTTTAGGAAAGGTGATCCCGTACAAACGGGTCAACTGTTTTCTTTTCTCATCGCCTCTCCAGTAAGCTCCTGCGACTTTTAAAACTTTTGCGGCTTTGATGAACGAAGTGTTTGGAATATGTGGGCCGCGGCAAAGGTCAGTAAAACTTCCTGACTCATAAAAAGTTATTTCACCATCTTCCAATCCTTCAATAAGTTCTAATTTATACTCATCTCCCTTTTTAGTAAAAAATTTATTTGCCTCTGCTTTTGAAACTTCTTTTCTGGTAAAGACTTGCTTTTCTCTGGCAAGCTCGAGCATTTTATCTTCTATTTTTTTAAAATCAGCATCACTGATTACCTGATCGCCTAAATCAATATCATAATAAAAGCCACTTTCAATATCGGGACCAATTCCGAATTTAGCACCCGGATATAGATTTTCAACTGCCTCTGCCATTAAATGTGCTGATGAATGCCACATGGCCGCTTTACCTTGAGTATCGTTCCAGGTAAAGAGTTTTAGGTTAACATCTTTATGGATGGGTCTGGTTGCATCCCAAATCTCATCATTAACCTGAGCGGCCAGCACGTTTCGGGCTAAACCTTCGCTTATGCTCATTGCAATATCCAAGGCTGTAGAACCAGCTTCAACTTCTCTAACTGACTGATCGGGTAACGTAATCTTTATCATATTGTAATTCCTTAAAAATGGGTGCAAAGTTAAGCATTTAATCTAAATAGTTAAAAAATAAATTAGTCGCAGACTCCGATTATTAGCGCAAAAGAACATGGTTTTTTATACTTTTGTTTCTTTGTAAATGAAACCAATGAAGATGGATAAAACAAACTATAAACTAAGATCAATATTAAGCAATGAAATTTTTGAGGACAGTGGCTGGTTATTGGATGCACCAAATCAGGAAGGTCCGGGTCTGATCCGTGCTGAATATGAACAAAAACAACTTCATTTAAAAGATGAAAACTTGGGCATTTACAAATTTTCCGACTGGCTACCCATTTGTAAAACACTTAACGGATCGTCGGCACCAATCACTTATAAAAGCGAAGGCTTAGCCAAAGAACTTGGGCTAAGCAATTTATACATCACATTTAGTGGATACTGGCCCGAAAAAGGCGCATACATGAAGACTTGCTCATTCAAGGAGACTGAAGCATATACCGTTTGTGCCAGAATGAATCCGCATAAAGATAAGGTATTGGTAGTGGCTTCTGCTGGGAATACGGCCCGTGCCTTTGCACAAGTATGTTCCGACAATAAAATCCCATTATTGCTTTGTGTACCTGAAGATAACCTGAACGCCTTATGGTTTGATGCACCTTTAAACAATTGTGTTAAGCTGATCTCATCCCGCGCCGGAAGTGATTATTTTGACGCCATTCATCTTTCAAATATTGCAGCCGGAATGGATGAATATTATCCGGAAGGTGGCGCAAAAAATGTTGCACGACGTGATGGCATGGGAACCACAACCTTATCTGCTACAACTTTTATCGGCCGTATTCCTGATTATTATTTTCAGGCCATTGGCAGCGGAACAGGTGCCATTGCTGCATGGGAAGCCAATTTACGACTCATTGAAGACGGTCGGTTCGGCAATCATAAAATGAAATTGATGGTTTCACAAAATTTACCCTTTACCCCCATTCATGATGCCTGGAAGGCAGATTCAAGATCAATGCTGCCATTGGATGATGATTTGGCCCGAAAACAGGTAGAAGAAATCGAAGCCAAGGTTTTATCAAACCGTAAGCCTCCCTACCCCATTATTGGTGGGTTGTACGATGCAATGAAAGATGCAGGGGGCGATATTCTTTTGGCAACGAATGAGGAGGGCAGAAATGCCGCCAAGCTTTTTCAGGAGCTTGAAGGAAACGATATTCATCCGGCTGCAGCAATAGCAGTGGCGACATTGATCAATTCTACGAAAAATAATGAAATAGAAAAAGATGCAGTTATAATGTTAAACATTACCGGTGGCGGGGAAGAACTATTTAAGGCGGAAAGGGATTTATTTTACCTGAAACCTATTTTAGTATTTGATATCAATCCTGATGAGCTTTCAGTTAAAAAAGCATTGGAAGGATTGTTTTATTTGAAGTAATACAATGGTAATACAATGGTAATACAATGGTAATACAATGGTAATACAATGGTAATACAATGGTA